>JBDSZO010000001.1:0-11421 GCA_039925105.1 Terrimesophilobacter sp.
GTATCCGGGTCTGGCAAGTTTTGCCGGTCGGAACGTTCACACCACCGACTACACCTCGGCTGAGGACTTCCGCGACCAAAGCGTCCTGGTTGTCGGTGGGGGGACATCCGCGACCGGATTCCTGATGGAGTTGGAGGGGGTGGCCTCGAACCTGACTTGGGTGAGTCGCCGCCCGTTCGAGTTCCTCGACGACAGCGAGCTGAACCTGGAGGCGCGGTCATCGGCGGTGGCGATGCAGGATGAGGCGGCGCGCACCGGACGGGCATTGCCAAGCGTTGTGAGTGGCACCGGTATCCCGCGCACCCGTCGCGTGCAGGCGGCGATCGAGCGTGGTGTCCTTAACGCAAAGCCGATGTTTGCCTCGATTGAGCCGCACGGCGTGCGCTGGGCGGACGGCACATTTCTGCCGGTGGATGTGATCCTCTGGTCGACTGGTTTCCGTCCGGAGCTTCGCCACCTGGCCCCGCTGAAACTCCGCGAAAAGGAGGGCGGTGTCAGCGTCGGCAGTGGGGCCTCATGGAAGGATGCGCGGCTCTTTTTCGCCGGTTACGGTCCGCAGGCGAGCACGATCGGTGCGAGCCGCGCCGGGCGGCAGATTGCGCGCCAGGTGGTCGCGCAACTGAGCAACCTCTGACCCAGTAACTTCTGACTCAGCGACCGCTGAAGGAGCGACTTCTAGCCGAGTCGCCTCTGCGCAGCATCCGTCGCGTCGACCGAATTTGAAGGAGTTCGGCACCGTTTATGCGCATTCCGGCATTTCTTGGCGCTTTTCTGCCGGATCTCCTTCAAATTCGGTCACGCAGCGAGGAAGTCGGTGAGGCCGTTCAGTAGGCGGTGGATGTCGTCCGCGTTCGTGTACGGGGCGAGGCCGACCCGCAGGCCACCGTGGTCACCGAGGCCGAGTCGCCGGCTCGCTTCGAGTGCATAGAAGTTCGACGATGGCGCATCAACGCCTCGGGCGGCGAGAAACTGGTAGGCATCCTCGGTGTCGCGACCGTCAAGGGTGATGAGCAGGGTCGGCGTGCGGTGGTCGGCGCGGGAGTGCACGCTCACGGCAGGCATGGCGGCGAGGCCGGCTTCGAGCTCGGCGAGGAGGGCATCCTCGTGCTCCTCAAGTCGGGCGAACGCGTCATCAAGTAGGGCGGGTCGCGAAGCACCCGCCAGCGTAGAACCGGTATTGGAAGAGCCGCCGATTGTCGACAGGTAGTCGACCGCGGCGGCAACCCCGGCGAGCATTTCGTACGGAAGCGTCCCGAACTCGAATCGTTCCGGTACCTCATTGGTCGACGGCAGCAACTTGTCGGGTACGAGTGTCGCCAGGAGTGCCCCATCTGCGACGAGTGCTCCGAGGTGCGGCCCAAGAAATTTGTACGGCGAGCAGCTGTAGAAGTCGGCGCCCATCGTTTGTATTCCAACACGGGAATGTGCCGTGTTGTGCACACCATCAACGTAGACCAACGCGCCAACAGCGTGGGCAGCACTGGCGATGTCGGCCACCGGCGGTTTTGTCCCGATGAGGTTCGATGCCGCCGTCACTGCGACAAGTTTCGTGCGGTCACTCAGCACGCTGGAAACGTCATCGAGGAGCGAGGTTTCGGGATCGAAGTCCAGCCAGCGCACGGTCGCTCCAACACGGTCAGCTGCCTGCACCCACGGCCGGATGTTGGAGTCGTGGTCGAGGCGGGTGACGACCACCTCGTCGCCGGGCACCCAGTCGCGGGAGATCCAGCGGGAGAAGTCGTAGCAGAGCTGGGTGGCGCTGCGTCCAAACACGACGTCGCCCGCGTCGCCACCGACGAGGTCGGCGATCGCGGCCCGAGCCTGAGCGACTGTCTGTTCCGCGCGCTGTTCGCCGAGCGTCGTGGTCCCGCGGTTCGACAGCGGGCCACCGAGCGCACTGGCGATCGCGTCAATCACCTGTCGGGGCGTCTGGGTGCCACCGGGGCCGTCACAGTGTGCGGATCCGCTCTCGAGGGCGGGAAAGTCTGCGCGCACAGCGTCAATGTCATAGCTCATGACACGAATCTAGTCGCCTGTCCCACCTCGATTGTTGCCCCGGACGTCCCGGTGATCTCGCCGTCCGAGTTGAGGGTTGCCGATACGTTCGATCCGGCGAAGCGCAGGTTCGCTACCGACTGGACGCCAAGGTTGCCGGTTGGTGTTATTCGCAGGACGCCGCCTGGCGCGTCCGGATCAAGCCCGAGGGCGCTCGAGAGAACGGAGACGGCTGCCGCGGCTGACCAGGCTTGTGGCCGGCAGGCTGCGGGATACGGCACTGGCACGCTGAGCCTTGACGCCGGGTCGCCGGAGTGCAGTTCCGGCATCCGATATTCGAAGCCGGATGCCGCGGCCAGCAGCCCTGAGGAGAGTTCTGCAGCCTCACCCGCGAACCCTTCGCGGACGAGGCCGGCGATGGCGATGGCGGTGTCGTGGGTCCAGACGCTTCCGCCGTGGTAGCTGAGTGGCCAATATCCTGCCGAGTCGGTGGACATGGTGCGTAGCCCGAATCCGGAGTTGAGTTCCGGCGAGACGAGTCGTCGCGCGACGAGCCGTGCCTGACGCTCGTCGAGTAGTCCGGTGCCGAGAAGGTGGCCGAGGTTGCTGGTCACGGTGTCGACGGGTTGCTTTGCGGCGTCCAGTGCGATGGCCGGGTAGGCGCCGTCGGGGGAGTCGATCCAGAACGATTCGTGAAAACGCTGCTTCAGTGCCGCAGCCCAGTCGCGCCAGTGCGGCCCGTCGGTGTGCCCAAGGTGGTCGAGCATATCGGCCGCGTGGACTGCAGCTTCATACGCGTATGCCTGCACTTCGCACAGCGCGATCGGGCCGTCCGCGAGCCTGCCATCGCGCCACTGAACTGAGTCGCCGGAATCTTTCCAGCCTTGGTTGGCCAGGCCGTGTCCGGTGTGGTCGATGTATTCGAGCAACCCGTCACCGTCGGCATCGCCGTAGTCGCGCATCCAGCCCAGCGCTGCGAGCAGGTTTGGCAGGAGGGCCCGCACATCGCCATCCGGTAGGCCCCATCGCCAGGCGTCATGCAGCAGGCAGATCCACAATGCTGTTGCGTCAACGGTTCCGTAGTAGAGCGGTGGTAGCGCGATCGCTTCTCTGGGGATGCGCAGTGTCCCGCGACGCAGTTCGTGCATGATCTTGCCCGGCTGTTCTGCACTGCTGTCGACGGATTTGGTTCCCTGTAGTCCGGCGAGCACCCTGAGTGTGTCGTGGGCGAGCTCGGTTCCGAGTGGAAGCATGAACCGTGCGGCCCACAGGGAGTCTCGGCCGAACAGGGTGAAGAACCAGGGTGCGCCGGCGGCGAGAAACACGAGTTCGGGTTCGGCGACGGTGGTCATCCTGAGCGCGTCGAGGTCGCTCATTGCCGTGTCGAGCCAGCGGGTCAGCCGTTCGTCGTCGGCAACGACTGTCGGCACCGACCAGGCCGGGGGGAGGTGTACGCCTTCCACTACGGCCTGGCTGTCGGTTGCGGAGATTGTCCAGGACACGGTTGTTTCGGCGTGAGCGGGTACCGTCATTGGCCAGCACAATTCGATCCGGTCGCCATTGACGGTAATGCTCGCTCCGGGTGCGTGAAGAACTACCCGCACGGATTCGTTTGACCAGGTCGCCCCGTCGGCGGTGACAGTGATCGCGGGGTGGGGTGACGCGGTCGTTCCCGATTTGACACGGTCCATGTTGCAGAGGTCAGCGGTGAGGGTGACCTGCGCGTTGGTGGGGACGATTTGGTCGAGGTGTGAGGCGACGGTCAGTGTTTCGGTGATCTGGGAGTCGGTGGCGGTGCGCGTGTGGGTGGAGCGCACTTTGGGGTCTGGACCTTTGTCGTCGAGGTGGCGCAGGAGTGTCACAAAGCTGGTTGAGTCCGCTCCGAGCGGTTCGGTGGCGATGTGTTCGCCAACCGTTCCTCCAACGCGTACGGTAAGTGCCGAGACGACTCGGACGTCGGCGAAGAAGAGGCCGTGGATGGGGGCGGCGCCGATTGATCCGTCCCGGGCGGACCAGGCTTGGGTGGGTGCCCGGAGCACGACCAGTTCATTGTGCAGGAGTGGTTGACGTGATTCCGACATGCGCTGGTTTCCGGCCCTCGTTGGGTGCAGCCGCTGGGCGACTGAGGTGGTGTTGTGAAAAAGTTCGTTGACATTCGGTCTGCTTGGGGTAATGTAGCACCAAGAATTTGAACGATCAAACTTTGGGTGGGCCCTCCGGAAATCAATCAGGGGGAGATTCACACACTCTTGGAACGATCAAATCTCAATGAGGAGGCCCGGTGCAAGATAGCGCAGTGCAAACAAGCACGCTGCAGCCAAGCACGGTGCGCACGTTGCCCACGGTGGAAGATGTCGCCCGTGTCGCTGGTGTTTCGCGTCAGACGGTGTCCAACGTTCTGAACTCTCCGGAGATTGTGAAGCAGACAACGACGGCGCGAGTCGTGGCGGCAATTGCGCAACTTGGCTATCGCCCGCACGCTTCCGCGCGGCGCCTGCGCACACGAAAGTCTTCGACGATCGGGGTTCGCCTCGACCCGATGACGAACGGGATCTCCGGGTCACTGCTGGACCGTTTCCTGCACGCCCTCACCGAGCAGGCGGCGGATCGCGACCTTCGCATCATGCTGTTCACGGCGCGGGGTTTCGGCGGCGAGATCGACGCGTTCAGCCGTCTCCGCGACGGCGCTGATGTTGACGCGTTCGTGCTGACGTCAACTGTCCATAATGATCCGCGCACGGCCTGGCTTCTCGACCACGACTTTCCGTTTGTCACTTTCGGTCGGCCATCCGGCGTCGATGACCTGAATGATCCGCTTCACCCCTGGGTTGACGTCGATGGTTTCAGCGGCGCACGGCAGGCAACCCAACACGCGATTGCCTGTGGGGCACGGCGGGTCGGCTACATCGGATTCGATGACGAGTCGACGACCGCCCTCGAGCGACGAGCGGGCTGGGCGTCGGAATCCGCAGACCAGCTTGGGTTCGGTGGCACAGAACTCGACGCCCTCTCGCTAGCCGTGGTTGATGGCGTCCCGCAGGGAAACGCGGCCGCACTGAGACTGCTTCGACTACCGGATGCCCCGGACGCTCTGGTCTGCGCGAGCGATTCACTTGCGCTTGGCGCCATGATGGCGGCGGCGAGCATCGGTCGCACCGGATTACCTGTCATCGGGTACGACAACACTCCGGTTGCCGACGCTGTCGGTCTCTCCAGTGTCGACCAGCCGCTCGATCTGGTCGCGGAGAGCGCCCTCGAGCTGCTGTTCGGTGAATCCGGAAGCACCATCATTTCTCGCACACACTCGGCCACCGATCCGATGCACCGGTTGCTCACCCCGACTCTCGTCGTGCGCCAGTCAACACAGTTGGCACGCGTCGAGGACTCCGGCTCCCCTGTTGCCGGCAATCACAAGGAAAGTTAGGACAACAACATGAATACCAAGAAACTGGGCGCCGGTCTCGCGGCCGTTGCCCTTGTCGCGGGTCTTGCTGCCTGCTCGTCCGGGGGAACCGATACTCCCGGGGCCACCACCGGCCAGAAGCTCACCATGCTCATTGGATCAAGCGGTGACGCGGAGACCAGTGCGGTTCAGGCTGCGGCGGATGAGTGGGCGAAGTCCAGCGGGAACACTGTCGAGGTGGTTGCCGCAAGCGATCTCACCCAGCAGCTCAGCCAGGGTTTTGCGGGCGGCACGCCGCCGGACATCTTCTACATGGGCTGGGACCAGTTCGGCACCTACGCGCAGAACAAGTACCTTGACCCGTACGCGAAGGACCTGTCCAACGCGGGCGATTTCTACAAGTCGCTGAAGGACACCTTCACCTACAAGGACACCTTTACGTGCGCCCCGAAGGACTTTTCCACTCTCGGCCTGATCATCAACACGGACATGTGGAAGGCTGCCGGGCTGACGGATGCTGACATCCCGACCGATTGGGCCGGGCTGGAGTCAGTGGCAAAGAAGCTAACGACCGACAAGGTTGCTGGCCTTTCATTCGGTCTTGAGTACGCACGGGTTGGTGTCTTCATGAGTCAGGCCGGTGGTTCGCTTGTCAGTGCAGACGGCAAGACTGTCACGGCCGACACTCCGGAGAACCTTGCGGGGTTGAAGGAGGTCCAGAAGCTTCACGATGACGGCGTTCTGAAGTTCCCGTCCGAGATCAACTCCGGCTGGTCCGGCGAGGCTCTCGGTAAGGGTGCGGCCGCCATGGTCATTGAGGGGCCGTGGATTAAGGGCATCAAGGGCGACTTCCCGGACACGCACTACCAGGCGGTTGAGTTGCCCGCCGGCCCTGGCGGACAGGCAACCTTCACCTTCACGAACTGCTGGGGCATCCCGACGGGGGCGAAGACTTCCGCTGCTGCGGTGGACCTGGTGAAGTTCCTGACCAGCGATGCACAGCAACTGAAGTTCGCTGATGCGTTCGGTGTGATCCCGTCGACCGAGTCGGCGGCGAAGGAGTACGCGACCAAGTACCCGGAGAACGCGTCGTTTGTGAAGAGCAACGACTATGCGGTGAGCCCGGTGAACTTCGCCGGTTCTGCGACAGTGATCACCGACTTCAACGCTCAGCTTGCAACGCTGATTGGTGGTAACGCGAAGGCTATCCTCGCTTCACTGCAGACAACGTTGCAGGCGGCGCTGGATGAGGCCAACTCGAAGTAGCAGCTCGGTCCGGATGTCGGCAGAGCGTCGGCATCCGGACCCAAAACCTTCAGGGAGCAGTCAATGGCTAAGGGGATTCGCGGCGGTGAGGCTGGTCGTGGCTGGCTATTCATTTCGCCAGCGCTCGTCATCATCGGACTGTTCCTGGTGTTGCCAATCCTGTTGGCTGTGTGGGTGAGTTTCAGTGATTGGAATGGCCTCGGGTCACCGCTGAGCGGCAATACGAGTTTCGTCGGTACCAAGAATTACGAGAAGCTGCTCGTCGATCCTGGGCTGTCCCAGCGCGATTTCGGTACCTCGATCCGGAACAATTTCTATTACGTGATTCTGGTGGTGCCGCTGCAGACTGCGCTCGCCCTTTTCCTCGCGGTGCAGGTGAACCGGCGAATCCTGAAGGCGCGCGGGTTTTTTCGCACAGCGTTTTATTTCCCGTCGGTGACCAGTTCGATCGCGATCACCGGAATCTTCATCTTCCTGTTCTCTGCGTCCGGTGCAATTAACGCTTTGCTCGGTTGGCTGGGGATCAATGGCCCGAATTGGCTGGCGGATCCGCGCGGCATTTTTCACAACTTCGTTGAACTCTTCGGCGTGCATTCGGCTCCGACGGCGCTCGCGGCGGGTGGTCCGCTTGGGATCAGCTGGTGGGAGTGGTTGGCTGGCCCCTCGGTGGCGATGTGCATGCTCATCGTGCTCGCGATCTTCACGACCTCCGGCACGTTCATGTTGATCTTCCTTGCCGGCCTGCAGAGTATCGGCGCAGAGATTGACGAGGCGGCGCTGATGGATGGAACCGGACCGTTCCGCAAGTTCTTCTCCATCACCCTGCCGATGTTGAAGCCAACCCTGTTCACGGTGATCACCCTTGGTCTGATCGGCACCTGGCAACTTTTCGACCAGGTATACCTGACCGGTGGGGGTGCACCGGGTAAGACGCTGCTGACCCCGGCATACCTCTCGTACGAGACGTCGTTCAAGGGTCTCAATTGGGGTCAGGGTGCCGCGATGGCGTTCCTGTTGTTCCTGCTCATCGTCGCGCTCACACTCCTGCAGCGTTACATTCTGCGGGATCGACACAAGGGCGAGAAGCTCGACAAGGAGATGCAGCGCCAGATTGCCCTGCATGCTTCGGTCACGAAGGGGGGGACTTCATGACGAAGCTTCGTGCGAGCGCGCTTGCCAGTTACGTGATGCTGGTCATCCTGGCACTCATCTACATCTACCCGTTCCTGCTCTCTCTCGCCGGAAGTTTCAAGACGGATGCTGACGCGACAAACAATCCGCTGTCGCTGCTTCCTCAAACCTGGTCGTTTGCCGCGTATGAGCGCTTGTTCACGCAGGTTCCGCTGCCGCTGTGGGCGATGAATTCGGTCATCATTGCGGTCATTGTGACGCTCGGTCGGGTGTTCCTGGATTCACTCGCCGGCTACGCCCTGTCGCGGTTGCAGTTCCGCGGGCGCAACGTGATCTTCGCGGGTCTCATCGCGGTCATGGCGGTTCCGAATGTCGTGTTGTTGATCCCGCGCTTCCTGATGATCAAGGAATTGGGAATCTATGACAGCTATGCGGGCATGATCATCCCGCTCATGGTGGACGCCGCGGGTATTTTCATCATGAAGCAGTTCTTCGAATCGATTCCGGTGAGTATCGAGGAGGCGGCCCGGATTGACGGTGCCGGGATTTTCCGCACATTCTGGACGATCGTGTTGCCAATGGCGAGGCCTGCGCTCGTCACTTTGTTCATTCTGAGCTTCCAGGGGTCGTGGAACGAGTTCGCCCACTTCATCATTTCTCGGCAAAGCACCGACCTGAACACGTTGACGACCGGTGTCGCCTCACTGTTTTCCGGTCAGTTGGGTAGCGGAAACCAGTTCCCGCTGAAGCTTGCGGCCGCGGTGCTCATGACGCTCCCGGTTGCGGTGCTGTTCTTCGTGTTCCAACGCAAGATTATGAGCACGACCGAGGGTGCTGAGAAGGGTTAGGCATCGCGCTGGCACGGCGAGGCCTTCGCCCTACTTCTGGTCGCGATCGGCGATTGTCGCTGGCGGTAGCGGCTTGCGTACGACCGCGCGCCGGTATGGTTCCCCGCGTCGATCCTGCCCCGGGAGGGGCCGCTTGGGCCGCGCGTAGAGCACTTTCGATGAGTCGAGCAGCCATGGCACAAGCGCAACGGTGACGCCGTGGCAGAGCATGAGCTTGTGCCGGATGCGGCGGGCCTTGTGGTTGTGCAGAAGGTTTTCCCACCAGTGCCCGACGATGAATTGCGGCATGTAGACGGTGACAATTTCTGAGCCGTGAGTCTCTCGACGTTCTTTGATGTATTTGATGAGCGGAAAACTGATGTCGCGGTACGGGGATTGAATGACGCGCAGCGGCACCTCGATTTTCATCCTCTTCCATTGCTTCTTCAGCAGCTTCGTCTGATCGTCGTCAATTGAGCAGTGCACCGCCTCGAGGCTGACGTGCCGTGCTGCGATCGCGTAGTCGAGTGCCTTAAGCGTCGGCTTCTGCAGCCTGCCGACCAGGACGACCGCGTGATCGCCGGAGGAGCCAAACGTTGTGGTGCTGTCGACGGTGAGATCCTGCTCGACGTCGCGGTAGTAGCGGTTCACCCCGAGCATGAGCAGGAACAGGATCGGCATCATCACAAACACCAGCCAGGCGCCGTGAGTGAACTTGGTAATGGTGACAACGATGAGAACGGTGCCGGTGAGTGCAGCGCCGAACGAGTTGATCGACAGGCTGCGGATGATGTGCCGACGGTTCTTGTGCGATTTCTCGGTGCGCAATTCTCGCAACCAGTGCTTCACCATCCCCGACTGGCCGAGGGTGAACGAGACGAAGACCCCGATGATGTACAGCTGGATCAGCGCGGACAGGTTCGCCTGGTAAACGACCATGAGTATGGCTGCGGCAAGCCCGAGCAGGATCACACCGTTCGAGTAAACCAGACGGTCGCCGCGGGTTGACAGCGACTTCGGTGCGTATTCGCTGCGGGCCAGAACGGATCCCAGCAGCGGGAATCCGTTGAACGCCGTGTTGGCGGCCAGCAACAGCACGGCCGCGGTGGTTCCTTGAATGACGTAGAACAGGATTTGGTTGTCACCGCCGAAAACGGCCGCGGCAATCTGCGCCATCACACTGAGTTGCGGTTCCGTTTTGCACCCAGCGAATCCGATCAGGTTGCAGGGGTTCTCTGAGTAGTGCACTTTGGTGATCATGGCGAGGGCCACGACCCCGATGAACAGCGCGACCGCGATCCCGCCCATCATGACGAGGGTGCGCTGCGCGTTGCGGAACTTTGGCGTGCGGAATGCGGGCACGCCGTTGGCGATCGCCTCGACACCGGTGAGGGCGCTGCATCCGCTCGCGAACGCGCGCAGGAGGAGCAGCACAATTCCGACCTGGGTGAACTGCTCGGCCTGCACCGCGTACTGGGCTGAGGATGCGACAGGAGCATCGCCCAGCGCGGTGCGGGTCACACCGACGATGATCATCAGCAGCACGCTGGCAATGAACAGGTAGGTGGGTATTGCGAATGCTTTGCTGGATTCGCGCACGCCTCGCAGGTTCATCCCAACAAGCACGACAATGAAACCAACGGCGAGTTCGACGCGCCACGCGTGAAGCCCGGGAAACGCGGAAATGATGTTGTCGACGCCACTCGCAACGGAGACCGCGACGGTGAGAATGTAGTCGACCAGCAGTGCACTGGCGACAATCAGTCCCGCCTTCTCGCCGAGGTTCTTGTGTGCAACTTCGAAGTCGCCGCCGCCGGATGGGTAGGCCTTAATGAGTTGGCGGTACGACGCGACAACTGTAACGAGTACGACCACCACTATTGCTGCAACCCACGGTGTGAAACTGAGGAAGCTCAGCCCGCCGAGGGTGAGGATGAGCAACAGTTCCTGCGGTGCGTAGGCGACGGAGGAGAGCGCATCGCTGGCGAAAATCGGCAGTGCGAGATGCTTGGGGAGGAGTTGCCCTTCGAGCTTGTCGGAGGGTAGCGGATCGCCGATGAGCCACCGTTTTGGCGACTTGGCTTCGATAGTCACGAGGAGCGACACTACTCCTGTTCTGCGCCCGTGCAAGCCGGCGTGTTTGCGCGGGCCCGAGTTCGGGTCAGTCTGCGCGGAAAATGGTGTTGCGTACGCCGTCCAGTTGCGCCCTGAGGGTTGCGACATTCTCGGCGGAGAGTTCACCTCGAGCCGACCTGCTCCTCAGGTCTGCTCGCAGTTGGTGACGGAAGTCGTTGACCGCAAGTTCGGCGTCCCGAAGGTATCCGCTTCGAGTTTCGCGCACATCGTTTCGGATTGTGGCGCCAGCGTGACGTGCTTCGGTGCGCGCCTCGCGCGCTGCGGCGGCCAGATCCGCCCGCAGGCTTTTCATCGCTTCGTTGACGCTGAGGCGCACTTCGTCGGCGAGACGTCGCACCGAATCGGTCAGGTCGTCCTCTATGTCGTCGAGCTCATGTTCTCGGCTGTTCAGCTCGACTTTTCCGGCATCCGTTAGCGCGTAGACCGTCTTGCGGCCGTCGGTTGACTTGGTGACCAAACCTTCGTCTTCAAGCTTGGCCAACCGTGGATAAATGGTGCCGGCGCTGGGCGTGTAGGTGCCACCCGATCGATCCTCGAGTGCCTGAATGAGTTCGTAACCGTGCATTGGTGATTGATCGAGAAGGCTCAGAAGGTACAGCCTGAGGTGGCCGTGCGCGAAAACCGGTGTCATGGGGTGCGCGCCTCCGCGTGCATCACCGCAAC
>JBDSZO010000002.1:0-5544 GCA_039925105.1 Terrimesophilobacter sp.
CCGAGTAGAAACGCACATCCACACCCTCGCGCGCCGCGCGGTCACGGGCTTTCGGGTCCGGGCGAACGTTGAAGCCGAGGATGATGGCGTTGTCGACCGTTGCGAGGTTGACGTCGCTTTCTGTAACTGCACCAACACCACGGTGGATGATCCGCAGCTGCACAGAATCGTCAACGTCGATCTTGAGCAGCGACTCCTCGAGCGCCTCAACGGCACCGGAAACGTCACCCTTGATGATGAGGTTGAGCGATTCGACCTTGCCGTCCTCGAGAGCCTTGGTGAAGTCTTCGAGGCTGATGCGCTTACGGCTACGAGCCAACAGGGCATTACGTTCGACCGCTTCACGCTTCTCAGCGATCTGGCGGGCGGTACGATCGTCGTCGGTGACCAGGAACACGTCACCGGCGCGCGGAACCGAGGTCAGACCGAGCACCGCGACCGGGCGCGCCGGGGTCGCAAACTCGACCGGCTCGCCGTTCTCGTCGAACATTGCCCGAACACGCCCGTAGGCGGTTCCGGCAACGATCGGGTCGCCAACTTCCAGCGTTCCAGACTGGATGAGCACCGTTGCGACGGCGCCGCGGCCCTTATCGAGCCTTGCCTCAATCGCAACACCACGCGCGCTCTTGTCGGGGTTCGCTCGCAAGTCCAGGCCAGCATCCGCCGTCAACAGCACCGCGTCAAGCAGTTCGGTGATGCCGACGTTGTTGAGCGCAGACACGTCGACAAACATGGTCTCGCCGCCATACTCTTCGGCAACCAGACCAAACTCGGTGAGCTGCTGGCGAACCTTTGCGGGGTTGGCGCCGTCCTTGTCGATCTTGTTCACCGCGACAACGATCGGCACGTTGGCTGCCTGGGCGTGATTGAGCGCCTCCACCGTCTGCGGCATGATGCCGTCGTCGGCGGCGACAACGAGGATCGCAATGTCGGTGACCTGCGCACCACGGGCACGCATCGCGGTGAACGCCTCGTGACCCGGGGTGTCGATGAAGGTGATCGCGCGGTCGACACCGTCGTGGTTTTCGACCACCTGGTATGCGCCGATGTGCTGGGTGATTCCACCCGCTTCGCCCTCGCCGACGTTCGCCTTACGGATGGCGTCAAGCAGACGGGTCTTACCGTGGTCGACGTGGCCCATGACGGTGACCACCGGTGGGCGGACAACAAGATCTTCGTCTTCCTCGTCCTCGAGCTCCTGGTCGAGGTCAATGTCGAAGCCTTCCAGCAGCTCGCGATCCTCGTCCTCTGGCGAGACGATCTGGATCTTGTAACCGAGCTCGTCACCAAGCACCTCGAAGGTTGCCTCGTCAAGCGACTCTGTTGCGGTGGCCATTTCACCGAGGTGGAACAGTACCGTCACCAAATTGCCGGGGCTCGCATCAATCTTGTCGGCGAAGTCGGTGATCGACGCGCCACGACGAAGGCGCACAACAGTGCCACCATCGCCGCGCGGAACGCTCACACCACCCAGCGACGGTGCTTCCCGCAGTTCAAACTCAGCGCGCTTCGTACGCTTCGACTTACGTGACTTCGCACGGCTTCCGCCGCGACCGAAGGCACCAGCGGTACCACCACCCGGGCCGCGACCGCGACCGGCTGGACGATTCGGGCCGAATCCGGTTCCTGGAGCTGCACCTGGCGCGCCGGGTGCACCGGGCGCACCGGGTCGGAATCCGGCGCCACCGGTACGTGCGCCTCCCCCGCGAGCGCCACCGGGACCACCGGTACGCGCGCCAGCGGCGCTCGGACGTGCTCCTGCCCCTACGCCGGGGCGCGGTGCACCGGGACGGGGTGCTGCTGGACGAGGAATGCTGCCGGGCGTCGCCGGCCTCGTCTGCATCCCCTGCGAGCTTGCGTAGGGATTGTTACCCGGTCGGGGTGTTCCGGGGCGATGCATGCCCTGAGAACTTGCAAACGGGTTGTTTCCTGGGCGCGGTGTGCCCGGGCGCGGGATGCCGCTGCTGCCATCGACACCGGGTGCCGGAATATCTGACCCGGGCGTTGCCGCTGCAGCAGGCTTTTCGGCCTCGGCCGGCTGGCTAGCCTCCACCGGAGCCTCTGGCGGAGTTGACGGCAGTGCCGGTGCCGGACTCTGCGGTGCTGTTTGCTCCGGTTCCGGCTTCTGCATGGCGGGCGGCAACGGAGTCGGTGCCGGCGCGGCTTTAGGCGCAGCCTTTGGTGCGGCCTTTGGCTTCTCCTCAGCCTTCGGCGCCGTTGCACCGTCCGCGATGAGTGCAGCCTTCAGTTTCCGCGCAACCGGCGGTTCAATGCTTGAGGAAGGTCCCTTGACGAATTCGCCCAATTCCTTGAGCTTCTCAAGGGCCTTCTTGCTGTCAATGCCGAGTTCTGCTGCAATCTCGTGCACGCGTGGTTTAGCCACAGTTCTCCTGTCTCGGGTCTACCCCGGACACGGAGCAGACCTAGTTACGGACGGGTCTCATTTCGAGCCGCTCATTAGTTGTCCATAGGTCAATCAGCCTGTTCTTTATGCGCCACGGTTGTGGCATTTGGTGTTGCCAGAATCTGTTCTGTACCGGGTGCTGTCTCCACCCTCAACGCCCGGGCGAAAGCCCTTCGAGTGATAGCGGATTCAACACATTCTGCAGTGGGATGCACCCACGCGCCTCTGCCAAACGGGGTAGCGGAGTGATCCGCAACCACTTTGCCATCGCGAGCGACAACCCTCAACAAAGAGGACTTGCCAACTCGTTTCCGGCAGCCAAGACAGGTTCTGGTCGGTTCCATACTAGACCTTCTCACGGCGCGGTGCGTGCTGCACGCTCCGTAGACTCGTGAGCATGAGTGACTTGCCGACCCGACTCGGCGATAGACCGAGAACATCCGCTACCGGGCCGCACTGCCAGTTGAACCATCAATCACCACCGAGCGTGTGGGGCAAAACGGTTGCCGCGGTCTTCGCACTTCCCCACGTCGTCGAAGGGCACAGTGCGGTGTCGCCAGCGAGCTCGCGCGCCCTATTCCTGGATGACGTGCTCGCGCCTCGAATACCCCAAACCTCTCTTGCACCGCCGAGCGATCGGCTCGAACCGGTGCACCTGCACGGAGTTTCTGACACCAGTTTGCACCTCTGCCTGCCGCGGGAACGAGCGCTCGAGGTCTGCTCTCGCGGGTGGGGTGAGCCGCACCACTATGCCGACCACGAGACCGAAATCATGGTCTACGGTCCGCGCGACCGGGACGAACTTTCGACAGTGCTGGAGCTGGTGCGAGAAAGCATCGCGTACGCACGAGGCTGAGCTGCGCGCGAATCGACCTCCAGCTAATCCTCCAGCTAATCCTCCAGAATGCTGTCGGGCTGGATGTCGCATCTTTTGAGTCCAGCCGCGCGAACGCTGGCGCGTCCGCGCGTACTGCGCGCGAATCGACCTCCAGCTAATCCTCCAGAATGCTGTCGGGCTGGATGTCGATTCGCGCGCCCGTCAGTTTTGCTGCAAGCCGAGCGTTCTGACCTTCCTTGCCTATCGCCAGGGACAGCTGGTAATCCGGAACCAGGGCGCGCACGGCCTTGAGCGATTCGTCGATGACGAACGCGCTGGTCACCTTGGCCGGCGACAGCGCATTCGCGACAAACGTGGCTAAGTCCGGTGAATAGTCGACAATGTCGATCTTCTCGTTATTCAACTCGGCGGTGACCGAACGCACGCGTTGACCCATCTCGCCAATGCACGCACCCTTCGCATTCACCTCCGGCTGGTTCGCCTTCACGGCAATCTTGGTGCGGTGGCCAGCCTCTCGGGCCAGTGAAACGATTTCGACAGCGCCGCTGGCAATTTCCGGAACTTCCAGCGCGAAAAGTTTGCGTACGAGCGACGGGTGAGTACGAGACACCGTGATCGACGGACCCTTCAGCCCTTTGCTCACGCTCGTGACGTACACCCGGATGCGGGTTCCATGGGCGTAATCTTCACCCGGCACCTGCTCTTCCGGGGGAAGAATTGCCTCGACAGTACCGAGGTCGACATGGATCATCCGCGGGTTCGGACCCTGCTGGATCACACCAGCGACAATGTCGCCTTCACGGCCGCGGAATTCGCCAAGCACGTGGTCATCCGCGATGTCTCGCAGCCGCTGGTTGATCACCTGTTTTGCGGCGAAAGCCCCGATGCGGCCAAAGTCTTCTGGACTGTCCTCTGCCTCTCCGACCACTTCGCCGTCGTCGTTGAGCTCCGGGACGAAAACGGTGACGTGACCGGACTTGCGGTCAAGCTGGACGCGCGCGGGAGCTACCTCATCCCGCACCTCAACGTGGCCGGTGTGCTTCAGGTATGCGGTAAGAATGGCCTGCTCGATAATGGTGACAAGTTCATCGAACGGGATTTCGCGCTCTCGTTCCATGCCGCGCAGCACGCTCAGATCGATATCCACCGGGTGCCTCCACTATTCATTTCTGTCGTTGCTTCCGGCGCTCGCCGGATCAAGTCACCCTCTAAGTTACCCGAGTCCGGGACGCTGCGGGACTGGTGTAGACGCCGCGCGGTCAGCGGCGCAGTGCCGTCGACAGCGCATCCCGGATGTCGGCAAGCGGAACCGAGTTGCGCTCACCGTTGCGGCGATCCCACAGCTCGACATTTCCCTCGGCAGCACCTTTGCCAACAATCACAATCACCGGCACCCCGATCAGTTCTGCGTCACCGAATTTGACCCCGGGAGAAACCTTCTGACGATCGTCAAACAGCACGTCCAGACCATCAGATTCCAGATCAGCAACGAGAGTTTCGGCGGCCTGATAAACCACTGCCTCTTTGGTTGCGGCGACAACGTGCACGTCGAACGGGCTCACCTCAACGGGCCAGATGAGTCCTTTTTCGTCATGGTTCGCTTCCGCGATGACAGCGAGGATGCGGGTGACACCAATCCCGTACGACCCCATGGTGACCGTGACCTGCTTGCCGTTTTCGTCCAGTACCTTCAGCCCAAGGGCCTCCGCGTACTTGCGTCCAAGCTGAAAGACGTGCCCGATCTCCATGCCGCGGGCCAGTTCGACCGGGCCTGAACCGTCTGGTGCCGGGTCGCCCGCCAGAACAGAAGCGACCTCAACTGCGCCGTCAGCCGTGAAGTCACGCCCAGCGACGAGGCCAAACACGTGACGCCCGTGCTCATTGGAGCCGGTGATCCACCCTGTGCCGTCAGATACGCGGGGATCAAGGAAGTAGCGGATGCCACTGGATGCTTTCTCTCCGAGCACAGCGCCCGCAGCGCTCCACGGCCCGATGTAGCCCTTGACCAGCTTCGGGTTCTTCGCGAAGTCAGCCTCCGTCGCCGGCTCAACCGCGGCGGGCGCGAACGCCACCTCCGCGCGCTTCAGATCGACGTCGCGATCCCCCGGCATGCCAACGACGACCACCTCGCGGGAACCGTCAAGCTGGGTGAGAGCGAGAACGACGTTCTTGAGGGTGTCCGCAGCGCTCCAGGCACGGCCGTCCGGCCTGGGATGCTGCGCGTTGGCGACATCCACGAGCGTCTGGATGGTCGGGGTGTCTGGAGTGTCGAACACCTCAGCAGGCGTGAGCCCGTCGTAGG
>JBDSZO010000003.1:0-4813 GCA_039925105.1 Terrimesophilobacter sp.
TCGATGCCGCGGGAGTCTCGGAATCTGAGATCAACACCCAGGGTGGAAACAATGTTGTTGTTTCGCTTCCAGGTATTCCGGACCAGGCCACTATTGATCGGATCGAATCGTCCGCGAAGTTGGAATTTCGTTCCGTCATCCAGTCGGATGCTGCGCCGGTCAGCCAGGTCGGCGATACGCCGTCACCAACCCCATCGCCGGGAGCGACGGACCAGCCGACGCCGTCGGTCAGCCCAACCGATGGCAGCGACCCGAACTGGGTAACCCCAGCGCTGCAGCAGAAGTTTGACAACTTCAACTGTTCCAATGTCGAGGCCGCGAACACCAACGTCGCTCCCGCAGATCAGCCGCTCATCACCTGTGAAATCAATGGAACGCTGACCGATGGTCTGCCAGATTACAAGTACATCCTCGGGCCGGTCGAGGTGTCGGGTGAACGGATCACCGATGCCACGAATGGTCTTGTCGCCAACAGCCAGGGCGTGAGCACGAACCAGTGGGGCGTCAACATTGTCTTCAATGCGGAAGGTTCCCGCGAGTTCGGCACTGTGACGACGAGGTTGTTCGGTCTCACCGGAGCCCGCCACCAGTTCGCAATTGTGCTCGACGGCCGCGTCATCTCCGCGCCGACGGTCAACGCCGTGATCACCGACGGAAAGCCGCAGATTACCGGCAACTTTACCCAGCAAACGTCGAAGACCCTCGCAGACCAGCTGAAGTTCGGTGCCTTGCCGATCGGCTTTGAGGTGCAGAGCAAAGACACCATCACGGCAACGCTTGGCCAGAGCCAACTTCTCAGTGGTTTGCTCGCTGGTGCAATTGGCCTGATTCTCGTCGTCGGATACTCGCTCCTGCAATACCGAACCCTCGGGATGGTCACGGTCGCCTCGCTCGTCGTGGCGTTCCTTATCACCTATCTCGTTGTCACAATTCTGTCCTGGCGCGAAGGCTATCGACTCTCGCTCGCCGGTGTCGCCGGTTTGATCGTTGCGATAGGTATCACCGCTGACTCGTTCATCGTCTATTTCGAAAGAATTCGCGACGAGTTACGTGACGGCAGAGTTTTGGTCTCCGCCGTCGAAGCGGGCTGGAAACGCGCAGTGCGAACAATTTTCGCTTCCGACACGGTCAACTTCTTGGCCGCCATCATCCTGTTCCTGCTCGCGGTAGGAAACGTGCGAGGGTTCGCATTGACGCTCGGATTGACCACGATTGTCGACCTGCTTGTCGTGACGATGTTCACCCACCCGGTGATGCAACTCTTAGCTCAGACCGAATTCTTCGGCGGTGGCCACCGGTTCAGCGGCCTTAACCCCAACGCTTTGGGAGCGGTCTATCGTGGGCGTGCTCAGTTCCGTGCGCCGGTAACTGCGAAGAGCGGCAAGAACGCTGGATCGAGCCGGGAGGCAGTCCGCCGCCAAACGATCGCAGAACGCAAGGCAGCCGAGAACAATGCGACCAGTTCGAAGGGAAAGGATTCCTGATGGCCAGTTTCGCCAATTTCGGAAACGACCTCCACACGGGAAAGCGTTCCTACGACTTCGTCGGCAAGAAGTACCTGTGGTACGGAATCGCGATCGTTGCAATCATCGCAGCCTTGGGTATCACAACCCTGCGCGGTGGCTTTGAGTTCGGCATCGAGTTCCGCGGTGGATCACAGTTTCAGATCAGCCAGTCGAAAAATCTGGACCAGAACTTTGCTGCCGACACCGTGACGGCGGTCGTTCCAAAAGCGAACCCGCGGGTGACGATCATTGGAACCGATTCGGTACGGATCCAAACCGATCAGCTCTCCAACGCTGATAGCGACGAAGTGCGTTCGGCCCTGGCAACCGCCTACAAGTTGAAGCAAGACCAGGTCACAACATCATTTATCGGGGCAACCTGGGGTGCCGACATCACGAATACGGCAATTCGTGGTCTAATCACCTTCCTCGTGCTGGTGGCAATTTTCATGGCGCTCTATTTCCGAACCTGGAAAATGTCCGTCGCCGCAATGATCGCGCTCTTCCACGACCTCATCATCACCGCGGGAATTTATGGTGTTCTTAAATTCGAGGTAACACCGGCTGCTGTCATCGGCTTCCTGACAATCCTTGGTTACTCGCTTTACGACACCGTTGTGGTGTTCGACAAGATTCGTGAAAACACACTCGAAGACGGTGAGGAATCCCGGCGAACCTTCAGCGAGTCTGTAAACCTTGCCGTCAACCAAACCCTGGTGCGCTCCATCAACACTTCCGTGGTCGCCCTGCTGCCGGTCGGTGGCATCCTGTTCATCGGTGCAGCACTCCTGGGTGCCGGAACACTCCGCGACATCTCGCTCGCGCTGTTCATTGGAATGCTTGCCGGAACATACTCGACGATCTTCATTGCCGCACCGATGTATGCACACCTGCGCAGCGGCGAGGACAAGATCAAGAAGCAAACGAAGCGCACGCTCGCCGCACGACAAACCGCAAGCATCGCCAAGTAGTCGCCTTCGGCATGTGACTCTGCAGCCAGAATGCTAGTTTTGCTGGTGGAGGAGGCGTCATGACCGAGACGAAGGTTCCTGCGCCCACGCCCGCGTCGCCGCCAGGGAACCTGTTCACTCTGCTCCCTCGTCTGTTTTCCCGCGCTCAACCCAGCGGTGCTTTCGAGCGTCTCACCAAAACAATCAGGACACAGCATCCGAAAGCAGACATTGGGCTTGTCGATCGCGCCTACCGCGCCGCCGACAAAGCGCACAGCGGCCAGCTGCGCAAGAGCGGCGAGCCGTACATTTCGCACCCGGTCGCGGTAGCCCAGATCCTCGCCGACCTGGGAATCGGTCCAGTGACTGTCGCCGCAGCGTTGCTGCACGACACCGTAGAAGACACCGACTACACGCTCGACAAGCTTCGCGATGACTTCGGCGACGAGATTGCGATGCTCGTCGACGGCGTGACCAAACTGGACAAATTGAAGTACGGCGACAGTGCGCAGGCGGAGACCGTGCGCAAGATGGTTGTCGCCATGTCGAAAGACATCCGTGTCCTGGTCATCAAACTTGCCGATCGCCTGCACAATGCACGCACCTGGGGTTTCGTTTCCGCAGAATCCGCGACCCGAAAAGCGCAGGAAACCCTGGAAATCTACGCGCCGCTGGCGCACAGGCTCGGCATCCAGGCGATCAAGTGGGAGCTGGAAGATCTTTCCTTTGCCGTTCTGTATCCGAAGCTGTATGTGGAGATTGAAGCGCTCGTGAAGGAGCGAACGCCTCAGCGTGAAGAGTTCGTCCATGAAGTCATCGATGCCGTGCGCGACGACCTCAAGGCGGCAAAGATTCGTGGAACTCTCGCCGGCCGACCAAAACAGTACTATTCGATCTACCAGAAAATGATCGTGCGCGGGCGGGAGTTTGACGAAATCTACGACCTCGTCGGCATCCGGGTGCTCGTGCACTCTGTGCGCGACTGCTACGCCGTTCTCGGGGCCATTCACGCACGGTGGAATCCGATCCCCGGGCGGTTCAAGGATTACATCGCAACACCAAAATTCAACCTGTACCAGTCATTACACACGACAGTGATCGGCCCCCATGGCCGTCCGGTTGAACTGCAGATCAGAACCGAAGAGATGCACCAGCGTGCAGAATTCGGTGTTGCGGCGCACTGGAAGTACAAAGAGCGGATGAATGGCGGCAAGGCCGGTGCGGAACCGGCAGGCCTGGATACCGACATGGCCTGGCTCGCGCACATCTCCGATTGGCAGGCAGAAACCGCCGACCCCGACGAATTTCTTGAATCGCTGAGATTCGAAATTGGTGCAAAAGAAGTTTACGTATTCACACCGCAGGGCAAGGTGATCGGGTTGCCAACCGCGGCAACGCCTGTCGACTTCGCCTACGCCGTGCATACCGAGGTGGGGCACCGCACCATGGGTGCGAAGGTCAACGGGCGTCTTGTTCCGTTAGACACGGCCCTGACCAGCGGCGAAGTGGTGGAAGTATTCACCTCGAAGAATCCCGATGCGGGCCCGAGTCAAGGCTGGCTCGAGTTTGTCAAGTCTCCTCGCGCACGCAACAAGATCAAACAGTGGTTCACGAAGGAGCGTCGCGAAGAAGCGATCGAGCAGGGCAAAGATGCCATCTCGAAGGCGATGCGCAAGCAAAACCTGCCGTTGCAGAAACTGATGAACCAGGATTCGTTCAGCGAAGTCGCCGCACAGATGCGCTACGACGATGTCTCTGCCCTTTACGCCGCCGTCGGCGAAGGCCATATTTCAACCCAGTCGGTTCTCGAGAAGGTCGTTGCGTCCCTGCAAGGCGAGTCGGACAACGATGACGCTGAGCTGCCAGCACCAAGCAACTATCGTTCGCAGCAATACCGAGCGAAAGAGTCCGGGGTCCTCGTGCGTGGTGCACCAGACATCCTGGTCAAGTTGGCCAAATGCTGCACCCCCGTGCCTGGCGACGAAATTGTCGGATTCGTCACCCGCGGCTCAGGGGTGTCAGTACATCGAGCGGACTGTCACAACGTCGGCTCGCTGGTTGAAGAACCGGAACGCATGATCGAGGTTTCCTTCGCTCCGTCAAGCAAGAGCGTCTTCCTGGTGCAGATCCAGGTTGAGGCGCTCGATCGTGGCGGTTTGCTTTCCGATGTCACGCGAGTGCTGACTGAACATCACGTCAACATTCTTTCCGCCAACGTTTCCACCTCCAGTAACCGCCTCGCGATCAGCCGGTTTCTGTTCGAGACGGGGGACACCACGCACCTGGATCGCGTGCTTAACGCCGTTCGCCGAATCGACCAGGTGTACGACGTGTACCGGGTCAGTGCATGACCATCGC
>JBDSZO010000004.1:0-1505 GCA_039925105.1 Terrimesophilobacter sp.
TGGGAGTCGCAACTCGCTCACGTCATGATCGAACCGGAAACCGATGCGGCAATCCGGCTCGCCAAACAGCGGGGAGCAACCGAGGCTGACGGTGGCGGTCTGAACCTGCACTTTGTCGACCTCAACATCGTCGCCGACGAGTTGGCAAGCTACGGGCCGGAAGTTCTCGTCGTTTCGCCGCCGGAACTTCGCGTCGCAGTGCTCCAGAGGTTGCACGCAACGGCGGCGGCGCATGCCTGACACGACCCCACCCATGCAGGCGCGCGACAAGCTCACCTTCCTGCTCATCCTGGTCCCATTCCTCATGGACAACGACCGTATTTCCGTGCAGGATGCCGCCCGTCACTTTGACGTCTCTGAGGAGCAGATCCGCGCCGCCGTGCGCCTGATTGCCGTCTCCGGCATCCCCGGCGAAACGAACGCCTACCAACCAGACGACCTGTTCGACATCGCCTGGGACGACTTCGAAGACAACGACCAGATTGTGCTCACCCATCTTGTCGCCATCGATGACTCACCACGATTCTCGGCACGCGAAGCCGCAGCCCTCATCGCCGGCCTGCAGTACCTTTCCTCGTTGCCGGAGAACGCTGACCGCGGCGCCGTCGCAAACCTCATGTCGAAGCTCGCGCAGGGTGCGTCATCCGCACCCAGCCAGGTCGCACTCGAAGCACAGCAGGCCGACGCAACACTGGCACTTATCCGGGCGGCGATTGCCACAGAACAGCAATTGGAGCTCGACTATTTGAACGCGCGTGGGGAACACGAACGTCGAAGAGTCGATCCGTTACGAATCGAATCCGTTGACGCGGACTGGTACCTGCGTGGCTGGTGTCACCTGCGGGAAGCGCTGCGCACTTTTCGGCTTGACCGCATCAGCAATCCCGTGTTGACGGATGAGCAGATCAGCTATCGGGCACAGGATGTCGTGCTCGCCGACAGTCTGTTCGAAAACTCCGACAGTGACTTTTTGGTAACGGTTTCACTGCAGCAATCAGCCCTTCCATTGCTGGCCGACTACCTACCGGCCGACACTGTGACCACCGTCGATGGCCAGACGCACGCCACCATCAGGGTTCCACACCTGCACGGACTCAAACGGCTCATCAACGGAATGCCGGGCGTGGTGACAGTCATCAAGCCGGAAGAAGCACGCACCGCCGTCGCGGATTGGGCCCAGAGAGCCGAAGCGAAGTACGGTAAACTCACCGGATAGCGCCAAAGTTTCCGGTGCCGCCAAGACTGGCGGTGTCTACGACGTGATTCGACACTAAGGAAGTGCCCGATGTTCGCAAACCTTAACGGCTGGCACGCCGTCATCCTGCTGGTTGTCGTGCTTCTTCTCTTCGGCGCAACAAAGCTTCCGGCACTGGCAAAGAGCGTCGGACAGTCGATGAAGATCTTCAAGAGCGAAATGAAGTCTCCCGAGGGCGAAAAAGACTCCGGAACCGCAGACGCTGAAGATAAGTCTGCCGACAGTAACTCCGCCTCGAAGTCGTAATCTC
>JBDSZO010000005.1:0-4741 GCA_039925105.1 Terrimesophilobacter sp.
GGGCAATTGACGCGGAATCTGTGAGCCGCATCAACCCCGAGGGCACAGCGGCCCGTCGCCACATCTCCGCAGCCGCGGCCAACCGACCTGCGGTGGCCGGACCAACACCCGGCAACCGCTGAAGCTCTTCGCTAGACATAGCCAGCAATTCGCGGAAACCGCCCGCTCGACCCAGAACGTCTTCTGCAGCCGCAATGACATTGCGCCCAGAGGATCCCGTACCAAGAACCAGGGCGAGTAATTCGCGATCTGACAACGCCGCAGGTCCCAACCGATGCAATCGCTCACGTGGACGGTCATGCGCGGGGAGTGCGGAGAGCAAGCTTTCGCTCTGGGTCATGTGCCCAAGATAGCTACTGCTTTCAGCGCGTAGCCCAGATTTTGGAAACCTGTGGACAGGTTCAACTCAGGCGCCACGTTTTGGCCGCAATGGGCGACCCAGGTGTTCGTGCGCACGCGGTTCGTCTGAAGAGTCCTACTCTTGAATGTCGCGTCCTGAAGAAGTCGGGCTCGTGAGCCGTGGAATGGAGACCGCCGGATGCCTGCTGCGCGAGGACCCGGCTCGCAGGCGGCGGAACCCGTAACGCCACCGCAGAAGTCCCGGTGGCGACGGGTTGCCGGACTGTGGCGTCGATCGCGTGCACTGTTGCCGATGAACAGCGACGTCGAGGTCACCCGCACGGTGGTCGGCGTTCCGGTCGCGCTCCGCATCCAACCCCAATTTCTTGCCCTTGCAGCACTCGGCGGTGCGGCCGGCAGCGGGGCACGCTACATCCTGACGCTCATCGCGCCGACCTGGGAGACCCTCTCCGCTGGCACTGTTGCGGTGAACTTGCTCGGACCGTACTTTCTTGGGGTGCTGTTGCAGTCGCTCTCTGAGGGTAAAGAAACTGCTCGGCGTCGCACCCTCCGCCTGCTGATCGGTGTCGGATTCCTCGGAGCATTCACCAGTTACGCGGAGCTCGCCCTCGATGTCGTCACCGTTTCGGAGAACGGCCACCTGTTTGTTGCGCTCAGCTACGCGGTACTCACGATCATCGGTGGAGCCGCAGCCACCTGGTTCGGAATCTTCAGCGCGCACCGTTGGCGTCGGATACAGCAGCGACGCCGGGAGGTCACGGAATGGTCGTGACGACACTCGCCGTTGCGGTTGCCGGCGGCGTCGGCGCCGCCATCCGCCTCGCGCTGAACGGCGCTATCCACCGCCGGGTGAAGCCGAGGTATCCGGTCGCGTTGACGATCATCAACGTCAGCGGTTCGTTCTTTCTCGGGTTGATCTCTGGGCTTGCCGGATCGCATCTGCTCACTCCGGAATGGGGCATTGTGCTCGGGGTGGGTCTCGTCGGCGGTTTCACCGCGTTCAGTACTACCAGTTTCCAAACGCTGCGGCTCGTGCAGGACCGTCGAGCGTGGGCTGCTGTCGCGAACTCGTTCGGGATGATTATTGCCGCGATTCTGGTGGCCGGCGTCGGCCTGTGGCTCGGGCGGATGCTGTAGCGGGCTGTTCTTCTCCTCCACAGCGTGCGCAGCGGGAGGGTTCTTTCCCGGTCACCGCGTCGCGCGCGTTGCGTTCCGTCGGAACGGGATATCGTCATCGAATGGCGGATCTGATTCGAGTACGGCGGTGGGCTGACGCGCTCATCGCACTGCATCTCGACCCGTCGCAGTGGTCGTTCGGGTTCGACCACGCCAAGACCCGTGCAGGGCTCTGCGACTTCAGTTCGCGCCGCATCACTGTCTCACGGTATTTGGCGAGCCGGTTCGACGATGACGAAATCCATCAGGTGTTGCTGCACGAGGTTGCGCACGCGATTGCCGGGCCGAAAGTCGGGCACGGGGCGAAATGGAGGGCGATCGCCCGGGATCTCGGTTACGTCGGCAAGCGCACGCACGACGGTTCCGTTGCGGAAGAGCTTGCGCCCTGGGTTGGGCGGTGCCCTGCCGGCCACACCGTGTTTCGATATCGAAAACCGACCAGGACGCAGTCGTGCGGCCTGTGCTCGCGTGGGTTTAACCCGGCGCACGCAATCGCCTGGCACCGGCGGAGCCTTCCGGCAGTGAACGCAGGGAACGCGCGGAACGCCGTGTCGTCAGTGCGGGGAGCCTCGTAACCACCGACAATGGTTACATGTACGTGGATGCGGTACCGCACGTTCCCACCACAGGACAATGGCTGGAAACCGACGGTGTCCGCTGGTGGTTTGACTCGGGTTCGATCGCCCTCGACTTTGCTCACACCGGCGCTCTACCCGGCGGGTCAGAACAGTTGCACTCACCAACGGACCTTGGGGTTTGGCTTGTGGAGCGGTTCCCGCGCGTCGACGCTGGTGTGAGCGAGCGCGAGCTCAGTGATGCTCTGCTGCTGCGCGAATCGATAGGACGACTGGTCGTGGCGGTGGATCCGGCAGCGTCCGACATCGACATTGTCAATCTGGTCGCCGCAATGCCGGACATTCCTCCTGCCCTTGGCGGTGGGTCGCGGCAGGCTGGTGCGAGTCACGCGCACGTCAGCCAGGCCCTGTCCACCATCGCACGCGAGGCAATCGGGCTGTTTGATGCGAACCGGGTGGCTGGCATACGCACCTGTTCAGCGGGTGACTGTGCGTTCATCTACCTGGACACTTCCCGTAGCGGCAGCCGACGCTGGTGTTCCATGCAGCGATGTGGCAACCGGGCAAAGGTTCGTGCCTATCGCGGTCGAGCCGTGAGGGGTTCTTCACCAGGTTGAGCACCAACGTGCAATTCTTGGCTCATGGATTTTGATTTGCCATACCTCTCATCGCGTCAACCGGTGCTGGGCAAGAATGTAGTCGCCACCTCCCAACCGCTTGCCGCGCAGGCCGGGCTTTGGATGCTGCAAGTCGGTGGCAACGCCGTCGATGCGGCAATAGCAGCCGCCATCACCCTCACCGTTGTCGAACCGACGTCGAACGGCATTGGGAGTGACCTGTTCGCCATTGTCTGGGACGGCACGAACCTGCACGGTCTCAACGCGAGCGGACGAAGCCCCTCCGCCTGGACGCCTGAACGTTTCCGTGGCCCCGACGCGATGCCTCGGTACGGATGGGATTCTGTCACCGTGCCTGGAGCCGTGTCGGGATGGGTCGCGTTGTCGGAGCGATTTGGCCGCCTGCCCCTTGACCGTCTCGCCCAGCCCGCGATCCGGTACGCACGCGACGGATTCCTTCTCAGCCCGATCGTTGCGGACTCGTGGTCTCGAGCCAGCGCCACCTATGCGAAGTTCGAAGCATTCTCTGAAGGGTTCCTGCCGGGTGGCCGGTCGCCCGTGGCTGGCGAACGATTCAGTTTTACCGATCAGGCGGCAACGCTGGAGGCCATTGTGAAAAGCGGGGGCGAAGACTTCTACCGTGGTGCGCTGGCCAGGCTAATCGCTGCCGATTCTGCACGGCACGGGGGCGCCCTTAGCGAAGCGGACCTCGCCAATCACCGCGCGGACTGGGTCGGAACGATCTCGACCAGCTACCACGGCACAGAGCTGCATGAGATCCCACCCAGCGGGCAGGGCCTTGCCGCGTTGATCGCTCTGGGCATCCTGCGCCATCACGCCTTGAGTGAATCTGCCCTTGATTCTGCCGACGGCATCCATTTGCAAATCGAAGCAATGAAGCTCGCCCTGGCCGACGTGTATCGGTATTGCGCCGACCCCGACTACATGCACACGTCGGCGATGGAGCTCCTGGATGACGACTACCTTCAGCAACGCTCAGCGCTGATCGACCCACAACGAGCCGGCGAACCGGCGTTTGGCGTACCGAAACGCGGCGGAACCGTGTACCTCACGACTGCGGACGAGTCGGGGATGATGGTGTCCCTGATCCAGTCCAATTACTACGGGTTCGGGTCGGGGATTGTGGTGCCGGGCACCGGAATCAGCCTGCAGAACCGCGGGTCCGGGTTCACCCTCGAGGAGGGCCACCCGAACCAGGTTGGTGGCGGCAAGCGGCCGTTCCACACCATCATTCCGGGATTCCTGATGCGGGGTGGCAGGCCGCAGATGAGTTTTGGCGTCATGGGCGGCGCGATGCAGGCGCAGGGACACCTGCAGATGGTGGTTCGCACCGTCGACTTTGGACAGAATCCGCAGGCTGCATCGGATGCTCCGCGCTGGCGCATCGAGTCGGGCCGTGAGGTCGCGGTTGAGGTCGGATTCGCGGCAGGCGTGCTCGACGAATTGCGCCGCCGAGGTCACCAGATCACCGAGTCCGGCCCGTCTGAACAGTCCGCGTTCGGGGGCGCGCAACTCATCTGGCGCACCGACGACGGTTACATCGCCGGCTCCGACCATCGCAAGGACGGCCAGGCGGTCGCGTACTAGCGACCTCGGGCTCACAGCGCCATTGCGTTTACTCGGTGATCTGGACTTCTTTCCAGAACGCCACATAGTTGCTGAAGTCTTTGCCGACGCGATCAAATGCACTCGGGTACGGCGTTGGGTAGCTGAAGGCACGATCCTGCAAAACGGTGTCGCCATCCTTCACGCTGAAGTACTGGCACTCGCCCTTCCACGGGCAGGTGTACGGGGTTGGACTCGTCTCGAGAAGCTCGGACTTCACGCTCGAAGGCGGAAAGTACCAGTTGCCTTCGATAGAAATAAGGTCCTCTTTCGGTGCTTCCGCAATGACGGTGCCGTTCAGTACTGCCTGCATAGTGTCTCCTTGGCTTGTGTTGGAGACAACGTGGCCGCGCCAGCGCCTATTCCTGAAGTACCCGAACGGCGTCA
>JBDSZO010000006.1:0-7796 GCA_039925105.1 Terrimesophilobacter sp.
TCGGGCCAGTCGCCGTGACTAGCCGCTGCGGGACCCAGCCGTCGACATGCTGGATGCCCTCGAACGTCCTGCCCTGCAGCTCGATTACCTCACGCAGCGAGCGGCGGTGGAACTTCACGTGAGTGAAATCCTCGAACAGTACGTAATATGGCTCGTTCCACTGGTTCTGGAACTGCTGGCCGGTCAGCGCCGCCCGATGCCGGCGGGAGAACGCGTCAACCTCGTCGCCGACGACCACTCCGAAGTGTTCCATCCCCATCTTGTAGACGCGCTGGTGGACGGGCGGAATGAGCTCGATGAGCGGGATCACCTGGCCATCGAGGACGCGGAGCGGCTCATCGAGGAGGATCAAGGACATCGGCCGCCCATTCCAGACGTTCTCCACATTGGCGATGGCGTGGCGTTCGAGCAGCGTCCGCAGGTGGACATACTGGTCCCACTCCGGCACACGGACGGCGAGGTGGCTCAGCTCGTGCGGCGCGATGTCGATGCCTCGGGCGAGCAGGCGGTCCCGCTGCTGCGCGGCGAACGCCCGATAGTCCCCGATGATGTCGACCAAAGGATCGACCATCGCCTCCTCCTTTCGGCCGCCATCTGGCGACGGGGTATGCGGCGAACATATCAGGCCACCGCACACCGGGCAACGCGTCGAGCCGTTCGATCTGACTGTTTGTTGAAAGCCCAGTGAACGTGCCGTCGCCGAGGAGTCCTGACTTGCCGCAAGATCAGGTTCTCGGTGGATCCCTCGATACGGCCACCATCGGCGTTACTCCGCGAGCAGGACCCGCGAGCAGGACAATTCGGCCCGACCTGATCTCAGGCGCCGAGTTCAGCAACGAAATCGTCGGGCTCGGTACCGCCGATCCGAACAGCGTCCGACAAAACACTCAACACTTGAGGCAATCCGGCGCGCGTGAAAGCAGACAAAACAGCTTGAGCTACGACGATGAACAAGAATTCGCGGCCACAAAGAGCCGCAAGATCCCCTGAAACAAGAAATCGCTCCTGAGGATTCTCAGGAGCGATTTCTTTTTGTTTCGACCGGACCGTTTCGTGAAGAGTTTGGCGAACGGCCCACGGTCGGGCTGACAGGATTTGAACCTGCGACCCCCTGACCCCCAGTCAGGTGCGCTACCAAGCTGCGCTACAGCCCGCGATATTTACCTCGGATAGCCTATCGCGCCGAGCCGCACAACATTGTGCGCGACCTAAGCGCATGATGGAAGGAGAACCGAAAGTGAGGTTACTCGTGCCATTGGAGACATTATCTGACGCGCTCGAACGCGAGCACCGAGACGTCGACGGCGGCATCGAGGCATTCGTGACAGGACTTGCTCAGGGCAACGCCGAACCTGGGCCTCTTGTGCGCGCTTTGAACGCACTGCGCCGCCACATCTACCTTGAAGAAGAGTTCCTGTTCCCACCACTCAAAGCTGCGGGCCTCACCATGCCCATCTTCGTCATGGTGCGCGAACACGGCGAACTCTGGGATGCCATGGATGCGCTCGACGGGTTGCTCGAATCCGACACAGGCGCTGAATCGCTACACAACGCTTGCCGCGAAATACTTTCAAAGCTCAACAGCCACAACGCCAAAGAAGAACCTGTCATTTACCCGCAAGCGGACGCCAAGCTCGATCCTGACGCGGCCGCGAAGCTGCACGAGTTTCTTCACCACGGCAGCATGCCCGACGGGTGGCGGTGCGAGAAGGCAAGCGCTTAGCCGGGCAGGATGCCTACGCCCGCCATTGCAGCAACCTCTTTGACACTGGGTTGACCCGCCTGCGCACCGACACGACTGGTGGACATCCCTGCCACCAAAACCGCCAGCCGCACAGCTTCAGAAAGAGACGCGCCTGCCGTGACCGCGAAAGTCAGTGCTCCTGCAAACGAGTCGCCTGCCCCTGTCGCATCGACTACTTCCGAACTGATCGCCGGCACGGCTTCGACAATCGCCCCGCGGCGTCGAATCTCAACATCTTTTGAGCCGTGTGTCACCACCAGCGGGACATCCAGGTCTACCTCCGCGCTAGCCAGTACCGCTAAACCTGCGGCATTCGTGACAATCAGCCCGACCTGGTGCAGGCGGTCGATCAGTGACTCATCGACCATCCAATGCTCAAGCCCGACGATGAGGTTCTTGCCAAGCCCCAGATCAAGCAACGGGGCAACCACCTGGGGCGCATAACTGACATAGATGCGTTCGGCTGAACGGAGAACCGCCGAGTCACCCAATGAAATCTCGGCGCCGACACCAAGATCGACATACACGTGACGTTCAGAATCGTCTAGAGAACCAGTCTCTCTGCGCACGATGGTGCACATTGTGGATGATCCAGAATGCCGCACAACGTGGTCACGTTCAATCCCCACTTCGTCCAATTCCGCAAGGATACAGTCCCCGAGAGGGTCGTCACCAATTGCGGAAATAAGACTGCATCGGCCACCCAGCTTCACCACCTGTGCAGCAGCGTTTGCCCCCGTTCCGCCAAGGCCACGAGTAGACGACCTCACTGGAACCTTTTCGTCGGGGTGCGGACCCTGCGCAATCTCGATCGTGTAGTCGAGCGCAGCGTCACCGATCACGATAACGAGCGGAAGCTCGGCTGGGTGCGGCGACACTAGTGGCCTACCGTGCCTGACATCATCTCCATGGCGACACCACACGCAAGTCGCGCACTGATCCCGGAAATGTCATAGATCGGTGCAATCTCCACCAGATCCATCGCGATCGGGTTTGCTCGTCCGAGCGCCCGCGCAATCTTGAACGTCTCGCGTGGAGTGAATCCACCCGGTTCGGGCGTGCCAGTCCCAGGAAACGCGGAGGCATCCACAGAATCGAGATCGAAACTGACATACAGCCCGTCAACACCGTCCAGTGCCCGCGCGAGAGCCTCGTCGATCGCCCGCTCGACACCCAACTTTTCGATTTCCTCCATGCCGTACCACCGGATACCTTTGTCCGCAGCCGACTCGACCTGATCCTTCGGGTTTAGCCAGCCATGAATCCCGAAAACCACCACGTTCTCCGGAGACACGTTCTCGATCTCGGCCGCACGCATCGTTGGGCAGCCACTGGTAAGAGTTTCGCCGCCCCAGCCATAGGCCGTGTCCAAGTGCGCGTCAATGCTGATGTAGCCCATCTTGCCGACCGTACGCGCGGCACCGCGTGCGGCACCGATTGCGAGAGAATGGTTGCCTCCGATAGAAAGGGGCAAGACGCCCTGCGAGCGAATCCGGAAGATGTGGTCCTCGATCAGGTCCATTGTCCGAGAGGCATTTGGCGGCATCACGGGCACGTCACCGACATCGACAGTTGGCAGCTCCTCCCACAGGTCAAAGTCGCGCTGCGCGTCGTACCCAAAGAACCAGCTTGAGGCATCGCGGAACGCACGAGGGCCCATGTTCGCGCCGTTCCGCCCCGCATTGCCCTCATCCCATGGGATCCCCGTGATTGCACACTTGGCAGCGCCAAGAGTGTCAATGGTTGCCATCGGGCGGCCGAAAAATGTTGCGACTCCGGCCTGGATAACCCTCAGTTCATCTTCCACAGATATTTCCCTTTCAAAGAGTGAAAAACAGACTACTTGCCTGCCCCCATGGTCAGCCCACGAACCAGGTGACGTTGCAAATACACAGCAATGATCATGCCGGGTACAGCAGCAATCATTGCGGCAGCCGCCATCCAGCCCCAGCGCACCTGGTCAAATCCAATCGCCTGAAGTATTCCAACGGTCACCGGACGAGTGTTCGGCCCCGACAACACCAAGCCCATGAGCAGGTTATTCCAGCTGAATATGAAGGCCAGGATGGCAGCGCTCGCAATTCCGGGTCGGATCACCGGCACCACCACGTTTAGCAGGGTGCGCCACGGGCCACAACCATCGAGTTGTGCTGCCTCTTCGATCTCGACGGGCACATCCGCGAGGAATGTACGGACGATCCAAATGACCAAAGGGATAGTGATCAATTGATGGGCCAAAATCAGACCGATGTAGGAGTCGTAGATTCGCACCTGTTGGAAGATCGCATAGAGCGGGATGATGATCGCAAGCTCCGGTGCAAATCGCAACGAAAGAAATGTGAACGCGAGATGGTCACCGCCGCGAACCCTGTTCGCACTCAGCGCATACGCCGCAGGCACCCCAACCGCGAGCGACAGGAGAACCGCACCGCCCGACACGATGAACGAGTTCAGCAGGTACTGGCGGAACTCCCCCGCACCGGAACCACCGTCGCCGAACAATACGGAAACGTAGTTCTCCAGCGTCGGTTCGAAGATGAACTTCGGCGGGAACGCGATGACATCGTCGAATCCCTTAATCGACATGAGAAAGACCCAGACCAGAGGAAAGAGAACGAAGATCGCTAGTGCCGTGAAACCGACGGTAAAGCCCGCCTTGGCCATGATTTTCTGCATTTTCACTCCACCGCGTTAATCGTGCGCCGCCATAGCCGAAGCAACAGGAAACTGAACAGATAGACAATGAGCCACAAGACAAAGATGATCGCCATCGCCATCGCAGGGCTTGAGAACCGGAAAGCTTCTTCGTACCCCTGCACATGGAGTAGACGAGTCGAGTTGAGCGGCCCACCACGAGTCACGGGCCAAATAAGGTCGAACTGCTTGAGAGAATCTGCGACCCTAAAGAGCGCTACCAAAATTACGTACGGTGCCAACCAAGGCAAGCTGATGTAGCGGAATCCTGCCCACCAACCTGCACCATCCATTGTGGCGGCTTCGGTGAGCGAGGGTGGAAGCGCTTGAAGCCCGGCGAGAAGAATGAGCGCACTGAACGGAGTGAAAGCCCAGGTGTCGATGAGCACCACTGAAAGGAGCGAGGTGGCGGGATCGGTCAACCACGGCCCGCCCTCGACCCCGACCAGGGAAAGCAGGTAGTTCAGCACTCCCGCGCTCGGCTGCATCATGGTCTTCCACATGAGACCCGCGACAATTGGCGGGATCAAGAGTGGCAAAACAATGAAGTTGCGGCCAATGCGACGGACGAATGTGCTCTTTTCCAGTAGCAGCGCAATGGACATCGCAAGTGGCAACTGGATTGCCAATGCCAGAACGACATAGAGAATCGTGACGAACAGTCCGGTCAGAAATTTCGAATCCGTAAAGAGATTGATGTAATTTCCGAAACCGATGAAAGACGGGTTCGCAATGTAACCCTTCTCGTTCGTGAAGCTTCGCACCACTCCCTGCACGAACGGCACCATGATGCCGATCACCAGTACGAGAGCAGGTACGACCATTATGAGATGCGTTCGCTGCTGTCGCTTCTTCAAGGTCGACACCGAATTCGTTGCCATGGGGGTTTTCCCTCCGTTGGGAATGAACTGTGGGGCGAGCGGGCCACCCGCCCCACAGTCGTGAACTACGGCTTGAGCAACGACGAAATCTCGTCAGCAGCTGCCTTGAGGTTCTGTTCGGTGTTTCCATCGAAGAACGACTGCTGGATAGCCTCAGCCCAACGGTCCAAAGCTCGCGTCAGCTCCGGGTGCGGCGGGTAGTTGATATGCGCGATCTTCGCAGTTTCCTCCAGCACCGTGCGATACTGTCCCGGCTCTGAGCCCCAAGCGTCGACCATGGCGGCCAACTCCGGGTTGTCCCATGATGAAAGGCGCACCTGGTTCATGTTGCCGGCGAGATGGGTCTTGTTGAGCACCTCTGCACTCGTCAACCACTGCAGGAAGGTCCAAGCCGCACCCTTATTTTGGGATGCAGAGCTCATGCTCATTTCCCAAATCCAGGCACTCGCTGCACGCCCCTTCGGGCCCTCGGGAATCATCGCGTAAGCGATGTCATCTGCAACAGCAGACTCGCTGGGGTTCTCGTAGGTCGACGCGAACAGGTCGGCCTCGTTCAGGGCCATAGCGAAACGACCACTTGCCATACCCTGCAGTACCTCGTACCAGGTGAACGCACTCGCATCCTTTGGTGAACCCGACTTCACAATGTCGAGGAAGAGATCTGTTGCCTCGACAGATGCCTTCGACGCGATTCCCACGTTTCCATCAGCGTCAAGCAGGCTCACACCATACGCTTCCGCCATGCTGCCAAACGTGAGGTAGGTGAGGTCCCAGTACTTGTCGAACCGAGTCACGATTGGGCTGTTTCCGGCGCCAAGCTTGCCCGTCATATTTTTCGTGACATCCAGCACCTCTTTGTATGTGGTGGGCACCTTCTCGCCGGTTGCCTCGAACATGCTCGGGCGGTAGGTCAGGTTGTAAGACTCGAAGTTGATCGGCAACGACCACAGCTCGCCCTCACCCAAGCCGGTGAGCAGTTCACGATTCCAGCGACCGGCATTCAGGATGCCCGGCGCGAAGTCGTCGACATTGTAATTGGGCATCGTTATCGCATCATTGGCGACATAGCCGTCCAGCGGTTCGACCCAATTCGCGGCCGAGTATTGCCAGTTGTGGAGCGGGTCAGTCATGAACAGGTCGAAGTTGCCTACGCCCGCGGAAAGGTCCGCCTGAAGTTTGTCGAAACCCTGCTGTTCGTTGAGAACTTCAAGTTCAACCTTTATGCCAGTTTCCTTCTCAAAGTCGGAAAGGAGCGGCTTCAGCGAGTCAACGAAAGGGTGCTCGATCAGCAGAATCTTGATGGTGCTCCCGCTGAAGGCTTTCGCGTCGTAACTTTCGCCAGCGCGAAGATCTGAGCCGGGTATCGAACCGTTGTCGACGTTTTCCGCACCTGGTGTGCATCCGCTCAGCAGCAGCGCCGACAGTGCGCCAGCTGCGACGAACGCCATTGTCTTTGATCGCATCGTTCCTCCTTGGTTGTGTTTGGACTACTGTGTGATTTGTTGTTGAGCCACTGCGGTGAGTCGTGTAGAAAGGTCTGCAAGATTGAGATCATTTGCGACCAGAACACTCTGGTACGCATCCTGTGGAACACGCGCAAAACCGCTGTAGGCACCTGCAATGGCACCCGCCATGCAGGCGACGGTGTCGGTGTCATCTCCGATATTTGCGGCGGCGACCACGGTCATCCAGGGGTCTCCTGCTGCGGCGACGAAGCATCCGATGGCGGCCGGCACGGCTTCGGCCGCGTGAAGCCCGCTTCCTACTGAGTCCGCAATACGCTGGACCGCCTCATCGATGTTGTCGCTGGTAATTGCGATTGCCACAGCGGTGTCGATTCGGGCTCGCACACTTGCGCCTGCCGACTCGCGGCCTTCTGTCGCCCCGATCTCAGCACCAAGCGTTGCACCTTGGCGCGCAGCGCGAACGATGTCCAAGATGGTGGCGTCGTCCCTGAGCGCTACAGCAACGGCAGCGGCAATCGCGCCTGCGCCTGAAACACCAACATTGGTGAAGTGGCTTGGGCGACAGGTGATTGCTGCGGCCCGCACAGCGGACTCGATGTCGCCGGGGTGCACAAGGCCCGCTGGGGCCACACGCATTGCACCACCATTGCTGGTGCCCATCGTGGTCTCCCGACCTTCAGCCCCAATAGTGTTGGCATCCGCGCCATTTCTAAGCGCTTCGATTGCGCGCCGAGTGCTGGGGCCCGCAAAATGCGGGAAGTAGTCGGGGTTCTCTGACCAAACCAAAACCATGTCAGCGACGTCCTGCGCGGTGACCGAGCCGTTGCCTGCGATGAAACGCTCGGCGAGCATCATCATCTGACTTGAGTCGTCGGTGATCTGAGCGGGCTTGCGGCCCTTCGAATATGGTGAATCCGCGGGTGGTTCAAAAAACGTCTCGACACGGCCGCCGAACAGGTCCCTGATCTCTCGGATGCTGCGCTGCTCCGTTGGCGCCCCCAGAGCGTCACC
>JBDSZO010000007.1:0-4289 GCA_039925105.1 Terrimesophilobacter sp.
GATAGAACGTCACAGAAGTGACAGTCCAGCCTAGCGCGTCCCTGGATGACTCGCCAACGCGCCCGCGCACGGGATCAGGCGCGGTGTGTCAGGACGCAGAATTCGTTACCTTCTGGGTCCGCCATAACCACCCACGGCACCGCAGACTCGTCCTGTCCGACGTTCACCCGCGTAGCCCCACGGCGCTCCAGCCGCTGGACTTCGGTATCGAGATCGTCGTCGGGGCCGGGGGCGAGATCAATGTGCAGGCGGTTCTTGACCGATTTTCCTTCCGGCACCGTCACAAACACGAGCCCTGGGCCCTGCTCATTGAGCGGAATATCTTTTGCACGCTCATCAAGAGCATGCGGAGGAACGATGACAATTTCATCCTCGGCCTCGTAACCGATTCTCCACTCAAGAACTTCTGCCCACCACCGTGCCTGTGCTGCAATGTCCTTGCAGTCGACGACCATCGAATACCAGCGAACGGCCATGTCAGTCCTCCAGCGTTGATCTGCATTCGCGCGTGTAACTACTTCTGCATCGCAGCTTTGAGAGTGTCGAGACCGACCCCGCCGAGGTCGAGCGCCTTGCGGTGAAACTCCTTGATGTCGAAGGATGCGCCATCGCGCGCCTTCGCCTCGTCGCGAATCTGTTCCCAGATGCGCTGCCCCACCTTGTAGGACGGCGCCTGGCCGGGCCAACCGAAGTATCGGTTTACCTCAAACTTCACGAAAGGCTCGTTCATGTTCACGTTTCTTTTCATGAAGTCGAATGCGTAGTCGTACTCCCACTTTCCGCCACCATCGAGGCGCGGCTTGCCGAGGTGCACGCCGATGTCGAGCACAACGCGCGCGGCACGCATTCGCTGGCCGTCGAGCATTCCGAGGCGGTCACCCGGGTCGTCGAGGTAGCCAAGTTCCTGCATGAGTCGTTCAGCGTAGAGTGCCCAGCCCTCAGCGTGACCGCTCGTGCCGGCAAGTTGGCGACGCCAGGTATTCAACTTCGCCCGGTTATACACCGCCTGGCCGAGCTGCAAATGATGACCAGGCACCCCCTCGTGATAAACGGTTGTCGTCTCGCGCCACGTGTCGAACTCGGTAACACCCTCCGGAACAGACCACCACATGCGGCCAGCGCGAGAGAAGTCGTCGCTTGGACTTGTGTAATAGATGCCGCCTTCCTGGGTCGGCGCGATCATGCACTCAAGTCTCTTTACCGGGTCAGGAATGTCGAAGTGCGATTTCGACAGTTCTGTGACAGCGGTGTCGCTCAGCTTTTGCATCCACTTCTGCAGGGCGTCAGTTCCGTGCAGTTTGCGACTCGGGTCCGCCTCAAGGATGGCGATCGCCTCGTCAACACTTGCCCCAGGTTCGATCTCTCCGGCGATACGTGTCTGCTCCTCGACCATGCGGGCGAGTTCCTCAATACCCCACTCGTAGGTTTCATCGAGGTCAATTTTTGCGCCGAGAAAGCGGCGTGACTGGAGTGCGTACAGTTCTCGTCCAATGGCGTCGGTCTCGCTCGACGCAGGCCCGAGTTCGTTGACGAAGAAGTCGACAAGTGTCTGGTAGGCGGCGGCGGAAGCTTCCGCGCCATTGTGCAGGTCTGATTTGAGCGAGTCGGGAAGCTGGACTCCGTCGGCAGCGGTTGCCGCATCGGCGAACGCGAAAAAGAACCCGTCCTTTGCCGCATGCTTCTGCGCCTGTTCGAGCACCTCATTGACTTGGCGGCGCGCGGGAACCGAACCGTCGGCAATTCCGAGCCGCAGGGTCTCGATATAGCCGTCCATTGCCTCAGGCAGGTTGGACATTTTTGCCGCGATGGTGCTCCAGTCCTCGACGGTGTCGTGGGCCATCAAGTCGAGCACGTCCCGCATTTGCTGCGCTGGGGATGCGATCACGTTAAGGTCGCGCTTCCACAGTCCGGCTTCGTGATCCTCAAGGTCGAGGGTCAAATCGTTGGTCATATCCGTTTTGGTCACCCAGTCGACATCGTCTGCCGGCTGCACCTTGTCCAGCTTGCCGAGAACCTTCTTCGTCTCGGTCACCAGGCGTTCGTGGCCGGCGGGTGACTGGTCGCCATACTCCTCGTATCGACCAGGGATGCCAATCCAGATGGCGATGTCGGGGATCAGGTCGGCGAGGGTGGTGACCCACTCCTCGGCGATCGCATCGATGGGTGTCGGGGTGCGGGCGGCTTCGTGGGCCGAATTGTCAACAGTCATACGCCGAGCTTAGGCTCGCACGCGTCGGACGCAAAAGCGACTAATGTGCTGCAGCATCCCAGTTCGGTCCGCTACCGATCTGCACGTCGAGCGGTACCTTCAAATCGGCCGCGCTACCCATCCGAGCCCGCACAATCGACGTCAAGGCGTCCAACTCGCCCTGTGCGACTTCGAATACGAGTTCGTCGTGCACCTGCAGGAGCATTCGTGACTCCAGCGACTGCTCCCGAATGTCCGTTGCGACCCCGAGCATCGCGATTTTCATGATGTCCGCCGCTGATCCCTGGATGGGCGCATTGAGAGCTGCCCGCTCCGCATTCTCCCTGAGGACGCGGTTTGAGGAGTTCAAGTCACCGAACGGCCGACGCCTACCAAAAATTGTCTCCGTGTAGCCGTCATTTTTGGCCTTGGCAACCACATTTCGCAGGTACTCACGCACAGCGCCGAAGCGTTCAAAATAGTCGACCATAAGTTGTTTCGCCTCGGAAACATCAATTCGCAGCTGTTTGGAGAGACCGTAGGCACTGAGGCCGTATGCGAGTCCGTACGACATGGCCTTCACCTTCGTGCGCATGACGGGCGTCACGTCCACCGGTTCCACCCCAAAAATGCGGGAACCGACGAAACGGTGCAAATCTTCCCCCGCATTGAATGCCTCGATGAGCCCGGCATCACCAGAAAGGTCGGCCATGATGCGCATCTCAATTTGAGAGTAGTCGGCGGTGAGCAGTGTCTGGTACCCCTTGCCCGCTTCGAAGGTTGCACGGATTTCCCGCCCCTCCTCAGCCTTGATTGGGATGTTCTGCAGGTTCGGGTCGTTCGAGGAGATTCGCCCGGTGCTGGTCCCGGTCTGGTCGTAGGTGGTGTGGATGCGACCGTCGTCGCCGATCTCCCGCTCCAGGGTTTCAATCATTTGTTTGAGCTTTGTAGCATCGCGATGCTGAAGAAGAAGGTCGAGGAACGGGTGCGGCTCCGGCAGCTGGTCCTGAAGGTCGGCGAGGGCTGCGGCATCCGTCGAATACCCGGTCTTAGTGGCACGGGTTTTTGGCAACCCGAGTTCGTCGAACATCAACGTTTGCAGTTGCTTTGGTGAGCCGAGGTTCACTTCGCGCCCAACGATCTCGTATGCATTTGATGCGATTGTCATGGAGCGCTCGGTCAAACGTTTCCGAAGCTTCTCAAGAGCCGCAGAATCGACCGCTACCCCATCCAACTCCATACGCGCCAGGACAGGGACAAGGGGAAGTTCGATCTCGTCAAGAACTGTGCGAGAACCCTTATCAAGTTTGCCGGCGAGTTCATCAGCCAAACGAAGCACGTACCAGGCTTGCGTCGCCGGGCTGAGTCCCTCTTCTTCTGGCACCAACTGGTTTTGGTCCGGTTCGACGACGGTTTCACCCAGGTGGGAGTAGACCTGTCCGGCCAAACTTTCAAACTTTCCAGATGGCTTCAGCAGCCAGGCTGCCAGGGTGGTGTCGAAGGCGATTCCACCCAGCGCAATCCCGACCTTGGCGAGGGCTTTCGTTGCGTGTTTCGAGTCGTGGAAGTACTTTGGCGCACTGCCGGACAACCATTCTTCCAGCGCCGCGTAGTCCGGACGATGCGCGCCCCAGGGAACAAACGCGGTGTCGTTTGGGGTGGCAATTCCGAGTCCGGCAAGTTCGCCGTTCACTGTTTCGACCACAACACCCAACGGCGTCTTGCCAGAGCCATTCGCCGATTTGAGCCACTTTGCCAGTTCTTCATCCACCATCGTGCGCACGGGTGGCTCGGCAGTCGCCGACGTGGTTTGCGCTGCCGACTCGACCTCAGTTCCACCCTCGGCAGCTGCGATCTTGAGTACTCTCTCGAGCAGGGTTTTGAACTGCAGTTTGTCGAACACTTCGCGAATGGCCGCCGGATCCATGGGCTTTCGCTCCAGGTCTGCCGGGCCGTATGGAAGTTCAACGTCGGTCACGAGTCGGTTCAGTTTACGGTTTCGGATCGCGTTGTCTTTTTGCTCTCGCAACTTTTCGCCGACGACACCCTTGATCTCGTCTGCGTTGGCAAGAATCTCGTCCAACCCGCCGTACTGCAGTAT
>JBDSZO010000008.1:0-2259 GCA_039925105.1 Terrimesophilobacter sp.
TACTACTCATTTGCTTTCTCCCATCTCAGGTGTTGCTGCATCGACGGCCGTCAGGAGGTCCGTCGAAGTACCGACCCAGCCGACGATTCCGCCCTGAGCCTTGAACATGTTGAGTGCAGACTCGTAGAACTCGGGAAAGTATGAGCCGGTGCAGTCAGACAGGATGAGGCAGTCAAAACCGCGGTCGTTTGCTTCGCGGGCCGTCGACTGCACGCAGACTTCGGTTGTCACGCCGGTCAGGATCAGATGTGTGATGCCCCTCGCGCGCAGGATTGTCTCGAGGTCCGTTCCGTAGAACGCGCCCTTGCCTGGCTTATCAAGAACCACTTCGCCCTCGATCGGCGTCAACTCCGGGATGATGTCGTGACCCTTCGACCCGCGTGTGAGCAGTCGTCCCATCGGACCAATATCCCCGATTCTCAGGGCCGGATTGCCGCGGTCCCGCTTCGACGGGAACAGGTCGCTGAGGTCTTCGCGATGTCCCTCGCGCGTGTGGATGACCATCCACCCCTCGTGCCGGAACAGGTCAAGGGTTTTTCGGGTTGGCGCGATGGATCCTCTCAGGGTGGACACGTCGTTGCCGAGGGATTCACCGAAACCGCCGGCCTCGACAAAGTCACGCTGAAAGTCGATGCACAGCAATGCGACTTTTCCCGGCGTAAAAGCGAACTCGTACGGTTCCGCGGGTACTTTCACAACCTGCTGCCGAGTGTTGTCCATGCGGACTTCCTTTCCAACTTTTCGTGTGGCATTCAGCCACCCGCGCTTACGACGGTCCCGGCGGTCCCTGCGAGGGCTTCCGGGAGCTTTCCGATGGACGTGATGATGGCACGCCCACCACTGTTCTCGACGAAATCGATGGCCGATTGCACTTTCGGTCCCATCGAACCCGGCGGGAACTGATCGTCAGCAAGATGACCGCGCATCTCGTCGACCCCCACATTTCGGAGCGCGCGTTGGCCGGGTTTGTTGAAGTCGACGTACACTTCGTCAACCCCTGTCACGAGCACCAGTGTTGCCACATCGATCTCCCTGGCGAGCAGGGCGGACGCGCGGTCCTTGTCGATGACCGCGTCGACGGCGTGCCATCCGTTGGAGTCCCTGACGACCGGTATGCCACCTCCGCCAGCTGCGATCACAATCGCGCCACTGTCCACGAGGACACGAATCTGCCTGGATTCGACAATGGTGCGAGGGATCGGGCTTGCCACCACCCTGCGGTAGTTGTCCTCGGCCATCTCGGTGACAACCCAGCCTTCCTCAGCGACCCTCCGCCGGGCGACCTCGGCACTCAGCTGTCCACCGATTGGTTTCGTTGGCTTGCTGAATGCCGGATCGTTCATGTCGATTTCGGCATGGGTGAGAACGGCGACAGCGCGGGTTTGGAGCCCACGCCGAAGCACGGCGGAATCAATCGCGACGGCGAGCATGTGCCCGATGCCGCCCTGCGAGTCGGCGACGGCGAGCCACAACGGAAGTGCAGGCAACCCCTCGACTGTTGCATCCGGCGCGACGAGTTCTCCGCGCCTGAGGATGTACCCGACCTGGGGCCCGTTACCGTGAGTGACGACGACGGTCCAGCCTTCGCTCACGAGCTCCGCTATCGACTCAGCAAAGTTTGCAGCCCTTTCAAGCTGACGTTCCACCGAACCGGCCTCGCCGTCAAGCACCAACGCATTCCCGCCGACCGCAATCAGCACCGTTCCCATCGATTCTCCGGATCCGGTCATGCGGAAACTCTCCGAGCCGCAAGCGCACGGGCCGCTTGAAGGAACACCTCAGGAGGCGCCGTCACGATGCCAGCCCCGATCTGGCCCACTCCTGCGAGTTTGTGAGCGATGCCGGTGTTGATCAAGGGAAGGACCCCCGTGTCCAATACCTTCAGAACGTCAATGCCGGAGGGGCTTCCGGCGAAGTTGATCGGCGGGAGGGGGAATGCGGGGTGTGGCCCCATCGTGATTCGCCGCATCGATCGGGTTGCGGCAATCGCGTCTTCCGGGTTGCCACCGACGAACTGGGTGATGGCGGGGGAGGCGGCCATTGCGAACCCACCCAGCCCGAGTGTCTCGGTGATTGCGGAATCTCCAAGATCAGGATTGGCATCCTCAGGGCCGTAACCAGGGAAGAACAACCCCTCTGCCGGACCGACCGGCGTCGTGAACCATTCCTCGCCAGAACCCGCAACGCTGAGCCCAAATTCGACTCCGTTTCGCGCCATTGCCGTCACCAGTGTCGAGTTGTCGATACCGTTCGCGACGT
>JBDSZO010000009.1:0-4571 GCA_039925105.1 Terrimesophilobacter sp.
TCGATCTGGCGAAACAGGGCTGCGCACGCGTGCACGATCGTTCCGAGCACCTGGTCAAACATCGCGGCGTCTGAATAGTACGGGTCCGGCACCTCAAGAAGCGACGCCTGCTCCTGGTCGAAGCCGAGCAGGAGTTGAACTTTTCCGCGATCCGGATCGCTACCCGCCCACGATTTCAGGATGCGCTCCTGGCTTCGGTCAAAGACCACAATCAGGTCGAGGTGCCGGAACCATTCCGGGTCAAATTGCTTTGCCCGATGCTGAATGGGTCCATAACCGCGGGCGTCAAGCGCAGTCGCGGTACGAACGTCCGCAGGCTCCCCGACGTGCCAGTCGCCGGTACCCGCGGACATGACAGTGAACGAACGGGTATAACCGGCCTGATGAACGATGTCCCGGAACACCACCTCCGCCATGGGCGAGCGGCAGATGTTGCCGGTGCACACGAAGCAGATTCGAAACAGAGCAGGTGCATCCAGCGTGCGATCGAAGCTCATGCCACCATTCTCCCGCACTCTGCCGGCATGACAGCGACTTCTCCTGCACAGCGCCGTGCTCGCCCGCGGAATCCACCACAGCATCCGAGGGCCGGCGCTCCGACCGCGCACTCGCCCAGCATGGTGATTCGGGCCCAGCGCGGAGGTGACAGGGTGATCACGGATATTTCCACAACCGAGTGTTTGCGCATCCTGCTGGAACAGCAGCTCCGCGAGCTCACAATTCTGCGCGGGCGAGCCTGGCATGTCGCGACGCGGATGCCGTCGGCGCTACCACCGGGCGAGTGGCGCGGACCAGCACACGACGCCTACACGGTGCTCATCGACCGGCTCAACCACCAGGTGAAGTGTCTTGCACACGCACTCGATGAGGCCGCGTCCGCCAGTTCCCAGGCTGTGGCGACACTCTCGATGGCACGCCAGGTCGATCGTGTCGGATGACCTCATCATTGGTGGCCCGCACAGCAGCGAGGTGACCACTTCGGCGCTCCGTCACGAGTCGATGCGGTGCAGACGCGTACACGATGATCTGGGCTCCATCCAGCTTCGCCTTCGCACCATAAGCCGGACGATCGGGCCGGGAATCATTGCAGCAGCGGATGCCCCACGAAGCGTTCTCCTGGCCGAGTCCGCGATTGATGAGGCCGCGCGATCGTTGCAGACCGCACTGAATATCAGCCAGCTGTTGACCGACGGGCTTGCTCGCGCAGCAGATGCGTACCAGTGGGCGGATGACACGGCGAGCAGAATCAGCCAGGAGCTGTCCGCACGTCTGGCCTGGACGGTGGGGTGGTTCTTTCCGGTCATTGTGGCACTTGTGCTCCCCGGCGCCATCCTGGGCGGCGCACTGAGCGTCGGAACACTACTTGCCCTTGGGGAGCAGCGCCGCGCCACACTTTTCACCGCGCTGGGGGCGGGGATGCATCGAAACAGCGCCGGTCTTTCTGACCCGCGATTCGTCGAACTGGTGCGTTCGGGTGTCATGAGCGCTGATGACTTTGGCGGCGGTTTGGCACGCATGCCACCCGAGCTTGTCCACCTGCTTGGGGATGAGGGGATCGGAGTGTTCGGCGTCGACACGTCCGCGGCCGTCATTGGCACGGTCGCCGGCGCGGTGGGGCTCCTGCGCGAGACTCCGGTCACGGTCAAACGGATATCGACGGTGCCCGGCCTGCTGACTAGTGTCGGCTCAGGGATTGAATCCCGCGCCGACCGCATCCCGCGGGAGGCCGATCAGATCCGAATTGACCGCTACACCACAGCAGACGGCTCTGACCGGTTCGAGGTATATCTGGCCGGAACGAAAGATCTGGCGGTGGGTGGCGATAGCGAGCCGTGGGACATGACCAGCAATGTTTCCGCGCTCGCCAACGGCATCGGTGGGGATTCGGCTGGTTCCTCTCGGGCGGCGGTGCAGGCCATGCGCGACGCCGGAATCAGTTCGACAACGCCGGTGACAATCACCGGGTACTCGCAGGGCGGACTACTTGCTGCAGACCTGGCAGCATCCGGCGACTTTTGGGTCGACGGACTGGTCACGTTCGGTGCACCAGCGGGCCAGGTTGCCGTGCCGCATGACATCCCCTATCTGGCGATCGAGCACACCAACGACCTGGTGCCCGCGCTGGGCGGAACGTTTGCGTCCTCCGAGCCGGTGATCGTGAGGCGTGAACTCTCCCCGGCTGAACTGGCTGGTCCCGCAGTGCTGCCAGCACACGAGTTGAGCACCTACAGCGCAACCGCGCGATTGATTGACACATCAAGCGACGAACGGCTGTCAGGGCTGCTGCGCCGACTCGAGGGTTCGGCTGCAACACCGGTCAGTTCAACGCTGTACCGGGCAATTCGCGAAAAACCCTAGCGGTATTCGGCCGTGGCTAAGCGACGTGGCGTCGTCCGACGATCGGACGCAGCAGGATGCCGATCAGCCAGCTCAAGACGGCGAGAACCAGGGCACCGAGCACACCAGCCCAAAGGAAGTTCTCCACGTGCAGCCCGAAGCCGATCAGACCTGAAATCCAACTCACCAACAGCAGGAGCAGCGCATTGACGACCAGGGCGATCAGTCCGAGCGTCAGGATGTAGAGCGGGAACGCCACAATGCGGATGAGGTTACCGATGATGCTGTTGACGATCCCGAAGATCAACGCGACCATCAGGTAGGTGACCACAACGGCGAAACTGTCGTTGGGCGCGAAGGCGGTGACGGTGACCCCGGTGACGATGATGGTCGTCAACCAGAGGGCAACAGCGTTGATGAGCAGGCGAATCAGAAATCGCGACATCCCCCAACTATGCCTTGTGCCCCTCCTTGTCGCAACGCCGCGCAATAGGCTGGATGGCGTGCAACCCACGCCCACCACCCCAGACATCAGCCAACACGACGACAGCCCGGCCGTTCGCCTTCGGCCCGAGATCCTCGCCACCGCGCCGTACCGCCAAGGAAAACCTGCCCCGGCGGACGCGTTCAAGCTGTCCTCGAACGAGAACCCCTTCGACCCGCACCCCGCGATTCTTGAAGCGATTGCCTCGGCCGCAATCAATCGGTACCCGGATGCAACAGCGGCAAAGCTCAGCGACCGGCTGGCAGCTCGATTCGGAGTGTCCAGACAGAACGTGCATGTCGGATCCGGATCGGTGTCGATTCTTGCCCAGCTCATGCTGGCTGCAGCACAGCCCGGCGACGAGATCCTCTACTCGTGGCGATCCTTCGAGGCGTACCCCGGCCTGGCGACGGTCTCGGGTGCGACCAGCGTGCGTGTGCCGAACCTCCCTGACCACCGGCACGACCTGATTGCGATGGCGGCGGCGATCACCGAGCGCACCCGCGTCGCCATTGTTTGCACACCAAACAACCCCACCGGCACGATCGTGACCGCTGCCGAGTTCGAAAGGTTCATGGCTTCGGTGCCCGCCGATCTGCTGGTGATCCTCGACGAGGCCTACGTCGAATTTGTCAGCAACCCGGATGCGGTCAACGGCGCCGACCTGAGGGGTAAATACCCGAATCTGGTGATCTTGCGGACGTTCTCCAAAGCCTTCGGTCTCGCGGGTCTGCGTGTCGGCTATGCGGTCGGAGACGAGCGGATTCTGGATGCCGCGCGCGCGACAGCCATCCCGCTATCTGTCACCCAGGCCGCCGAAAGTGCTGCGCTCGCAGCACTCGAGCACGAAGAAGAATTGATGGGACGCGTTGCTGTCATCGCTCAGCGTCGCGACGAGGTGTTCAACGCACTCAGCACGCAGGGTTGGGCAGAGCTGGGGCGCACCATCCCGCGCTCGCACGCCAACTTTCTCTGGTTCCCGACCGGTGAGCACACCGTGGCGGCGAATGACATCTTTCTGCGACACGGAATTGTCGGCCGAATTCTGCCACCGGAGGGGATGCGCATCTCCATCGGAGAGCCGGAATCTGTGGAAAAACTCCTACAGGGGTCGGCCGACGTTGTCGAAATGCTTGCATCGGTGGGTTCCGGGTCAGCATTAGATTAGAGACTTGGCGTCAGCGCCCGGGTTCAATTCACCCGCTGGGATTACAGAAACTCTGACGGAAGCGAGAACTGCACGTGGGAGAAACCCGATGATTCAGCTGCTCGCGCCGGACGGCACGCTGAACGTCAGCGACTCTAACGCCGAATACCAGCAGTACATTGATGCGCTGAGCGAGAGCGATCTCACCCTGCTGTACCGCGATATGGCGGTCGTGAGGCGTTTCGATGTTGAAGCGGCCAACCTGCAGCGCCAGGGCGAAATGGGTTTGTGGGTGCCCAGCATGGGCCAGGAGGCAGCGCAGGTTGGCTCGGGGCACGCGTTGCGCGAGCAGGATCACGTTTTTCCGGCCTACCGCGAGCACGCGGTGGGGATGATTCGGGGCCTCGACCTTCTGGACATCATCCGCCTGCTGCGCGGCGTCACTCACGGCGGTTGGGACCCGGCACAGACTGGTAACTTTCACCTGTACACCCTGGTGATCGGTTCGCAGACTCTGCACGCCACCGGCTACGCGATGGGTATTGCGCTCGACGGCCTCTGCGGCACGGGGGATGTCGACAAGGATGAGGCGGTCATCGTGTA
>JBDSZO010000010.1:0-2197 GCA_039925105.1 Terrimesophilobacter sp.
ACCCCGACCTGCTGAATGCGGCCGGCTTCTCGTCGTCACCGCACTTCATGTACTCCGGAAACTACAGCGAGGGCGAACGCAAGGGTGAATGGTTCCAGCTGTACTCGATCGGTTTCGGCGGGATTCCTGGCCGGCCGATCGGCGACGGGCCGGACGGACACTCGCTGTGGCCGTCGTTCGTCAACATCCCATGCGAATATCTTGAGTCCTACTATCCGCTGCGTATTGAACGGTGGGAGACCATCGCCGATACCGGTGGCGCTGGACTGCACCGCGGCGGTAACGGGGTGGACGTTGCCTACCGGTTCCTGGAGCCGGGCACCATTGCCATCCACGACGACCGTTGGCTGACCTACCCGTGGGGTGTGAACGGCGGCGAACCGGGGGCCCGCGGCACCAAGTGGATCGACCGGGTTGACGGTTCGCGCGAAGTTATCGCCAGCAAAGTCATCGACGTGGCGGTTCATCCCGGCGACGTGCTCCACTTTGTCACCTGGGGTGGTGGTGGATGGGGAGACCCGTTCGCTCGTGACCCAGAACTCGTGGCGCTCGAAGTACGGCGCGGCCTGGTCACCTCCGAGGGGGCGCGGGCTTACGGAGTCGTCTGCGATGCAGATGGAACCGTTGACGCGCAGGCGACAACCCAGTTGCGTGACGAACTTGGCTCGCAACGCCCGACGCCGCTGCCCACCTTCAACATGGGGCCGCCGCTGGAGACAATTCTGGAACGCTGCCTTGAGGAGACCGGACTTCCGGCACCGCTTCCGCCAATCGCTGTCTGAGTTTGTGACTATGGGGCCGCGCTGGTGACGGCAAGTTTGTAAGGAAGGATGGGTTGATGGCAGACTTTTCGACCGGGTTCGGCGGCAATCTGCTGTTGGGCAGGCGCCCACTGGTGCTTTCGATCGACTTCATGGGCGCGTATTTCGATGCGCAAAGCCCGCTGTGCCTGCCGTCAACCGCCTGCCTGGAGTCGGCCGCGCGGGTGATCGGTGCCGCCCGTGAGGCCGCCGTGCCGGTGGTGCACACGCGCACGATGTTTGGTCCGGGCGGTGTGGATGGCGGCATCTTCATCCGCAAGGTTCCGGCGCTGCAGCTGCTCATCGGCGACAACGAGATGAGCCGGATCATGCCCCAGGTAGCACCACTGGAGGATGAGCTGGTGCTGGTGAAACAGTACGCGAGCGCGTTTTTCGGCACCTCGCTGTCATCGATGCTGCAATCCAACGGTATTGACACCGTCATCATTGTCGGCGTCAGTACGAGCGGCTGTGTGCGAGCTACCTGCGTGGATGCGATGCAGTACGGCTTCATCTCGGCGGTTGTGCAGGAGGCGGTTGGCGATCGGACGACGCAGACTCACGAGTCGAACCTGTTCGATCTCGGGGCTAAATATTCCGAGGTGGTCAGCGAGGCCGACATCATCAACTATCTGGAGGGTGACCGATGAATAGGGTTGAAATCTGTGAGGTGTCGCCTCGCGATGGCCTGCAGAACGAGAATGTGCTGTTGTCGACCGCCGACAAGGTGGAGCTGGTTGAGCGCGCCATCCGCGCCGGCAGCCGTCGGATCGAGGTCACCAGTTTTGTGCATCCGCAGCGGGTGCCGCAGATGGCGGATGCCGAGGCGGTGATGGCCGCCGTGCCGCGCATTGACGGGGTGAGCTACGCCGGCCTGATCATGAATCAACGCGGTTTGGATCGCGCACTGGGCGCCGCAGTCGACGAGGTTAACATCGTCGTCGTGGCCACTGACACCTTCTGCGATCGCAACCAGGGGATGACCACCGACCAGTCCGTTGCGCACGCTGTGGAGCTGGTTGCTGCTGCCCGATCCGCCGGTATCCGCACCACGATCACGATCGGTGCCGCGTTCGGCTGCCCGTTCGAGGGCGAGGTGCCGCTGGATCGCCTTGAAAGGGTGATTCGCGGGGTTGTCGACGCCGGACCAGATGAGTTGGCGCTTGCCGACACGATCGGGGTCGCTGTACCGCGCGACGTGACCGAGCGGATGGGTTTGGCCGGGCGTCTGAGCGGTGGCATCCCGCTGCGCATTCACCTGCACGACACTAGGCACACCGGTGTCGCCAACGCGATCGCGGCAGTCGACGCGGGTGTTGCGGTGCTGGATGCGAGCATCGGAGGGATGGGCGGCTGCCCGTTCGCACCGAGCGCCACCGGAAACGTCGCCACCGAGG
>JBDSZO010000011.1:0-3152 GCA_039925105.1 Terrimesophilobacter sp.
TAGGCACGCCCAATGATAGAGAGTGCTAGGTGTTCCTCTTTTGAGAGCGACACCACCAATCATTAGCCAACTAGGGTAAGCGGGTTAATGACTTGGGGGCGAGTCAGGGCGACATTCGGGTTGTGGCCCTGACTCGATGCTTAGGAAGGGCCAGAGGATTTATACTCTGGCCCTTTTCCTTGCTTCAGAATCGAACCACCTCACGGGTGAATCTACGATCGTGTGAAACGCAGCGTGACCAACTGGAACGGACGCAGGGTCAACGCCACTGACCCTTCCGTGTCGCTCAAGACCGCAGTCGGCTCAACCGCGCGCTCAAGCAGGTCGGTCTGCGCGACGGAACCCCACTCAAAGCCTGGCGTGATCGTCGTGCGTGTTCGTGATCCCAGCGATTCATACATCCGGATCACCACATCACCTGAACGGTCCTCTGCAAGCTTGATCGTTTCGATGATGACCGCCGGAGTGCTGTTGGTGAACAGCGCCGGCACGCCGCTCCCCCCACGAACCGTACGCTCGGGGATGTTCAGCCGATACCCTTCCTCGACGGCCTCCGCGATTCCGGCGCCGATCCGGAGAGAGAACGAAAACTCGTGTGTGCCCTGATCCGAGTGGGGGTCCGGGAACAGCGGTGCACGCAGCAGGGATGCCCTCACGACTGTCGACGTTGCCTTGCCGCCCTCTCCCACCCGCCGGATGTCGTAGCCGTAGCTCGCGTCGTTGGCGATGGCGACTCCGTAGCCGGGTTCGCCGACGTGCACCCACCGATGGGCGACGGTCTCAAACCTCGCGGCATCCCAGGACGTGTTGGTGTGCGTTGCGCGGAACACGTGTCCGAATTGAATCTCCGACGCCGCACGTTCGGCGTGAATGTCCAGCGGGAAGGCGAGCTTCAAAAGCTTCTGTGTCTCGTGCCAATCGACCAAGACGGTGATGTCGAGCGCACCGGTCTCAGCATTCAACCGCAGTTTCTGGCTCACGGTAGAACTGCCGAACGACCGGTCGATCAGGAGGGTGTCGCCACTGTCGGAAATGGCGAGCCTGCTGACCTCGGTGAGATCCATCCGATCACGTCGGTAGCTTTCATCAACGTCCCAGGCATCCCACTGGTTTGGGGTGTCACGGAACAGCTGAAGCAAATTGCCCGGTTGTCCTTCCGGAATGAGTTCACGATCAGCGTGCAGATCGATCATGGAGACCACGAGCCCTCTGGCGTCAATCGTCACTCGTGTGTGATCGTTGGCGAGGATAAAGCCCCCGCCGTGAGCGGTTGGCTCCGCACCGCGCTGAACCGACGTGCGTACAGCACCGGAGATACCGTCAACGCCATTGCGCAACAACGGGCCAGCGTTGAAGACCACCTCGTCCTCTCCGTCGCCGGCGAGGACAGCAAGGGCGCCCGCCGTGATCAGGTCGAGGTCCGCTGCGACGCGCTCGTAGTTGCGCTCCGCTTCCTGGTGCACCCAGGCGATAGCAGAACCGGGAAGGATGTCATGGAACTGCTGGAGCAAGACGATCTTCCATACAGCTTCCAGCTCTTCGTATGGGTATGGGGCTCCTCGAAGTACCGTGGCAGCACTCGCCCAAAGTTCGGCTTCGCGCAACAGGTGTTCGCTGCGGCGGTTCCCGCGCTTCGTCTCCGCCTGAGAGGTCAAGGTTCCCCGGTGAAGCTCAAGGTAGAGCTCTCCAGACCAGACCGGTGCGTCCGGGTACTCTGCGTGCGCTGCCGTGAAGAACTTCTCTGGTGTGGTGTGAAAGGTGCGAGGGGAACCTTCGAGGTCGCCCGTCCTGGCCACCGCAGCGAGCATCTCCCGCGTTGGGCCACCACCACCGTCACCCCAGCCGAAGGGGAGGAGCGAAATGGTGCCAACACCTTTCTCCGCATACTGTCTCTCTGCCCTGGCCAACTCCTTCGCCGTGACCTCGGCTGCGTAGGTGTCAACGGGCGGGAAGTGGGTGAAGACCCGCGTGCCGTCGATGCCCTCCCACCAGAAGGTGTGGTGTGGCATGGTGTTGGTTTCGTTCCAGGAGATTTTCTGGGTCAGGAACCACTTCGACCCCGCCGCAACGACGATTTGCGGGAGCGCCGCCGAGTAGCCGAACGAGTCTGGGAGCCAGGCTTCAACCGGTTCGATTCCGAATTCCTCCATGAAGAAGCGTTTTCCGGCGATGAACTGACGTGCGAGAGCTTCGCCGCCGGGCATGTTCGTGTCGCATTCCACCCACATGCCACCGACGGGGATGAAGCGACCGGCGGCAACCTGGACTCGAATCCGTTCAAAAAGTTCAGGTTGGTGCGCCTTCAGCCATTCAAACTGTTGGGCCGACGACGCCGCGAAGCTGAAGTCAGGATCCTCATCCATGAGCGCAACCACGTTCGAGAACGTGCGGGCTACCTTGCGGACTGTCTCGCGGACCGGCCACAACCATGCACTGTCGATGTGGGCATTGCCAACGGCCGCAAGCCGATGGGAGCTGGCATAGGCGGGACTGGCAAGTGCCTCCGCGAGAGCGGCTCTTCCCGCCAACGCTGTGCCGGAGATGTCGGTCGGATCCATCACATCAACCATGGTGCCGAGCGCGCTCAGCACCAGGTGGCGTCGCGGCAGCGCGTCGGGCAACTCAGCCATGAGTCCTCGAAGCGCACGAACATCCTGGACAAGCTCCCACACCGGGGTGTCCAGGCGTGCAAGCTCAAGGCGGTTGAGTCGGTACAGCAATTCGTCGCCCGCGGTCGCCAGGTCACCGAGCGCCGTCGGCTTAAACAGGAACCCCGCGGCAACGTCAGGGTTTGACGCCGCTTCGAGGTAGAAGTCGACAACCGTGGAACCGGAGGCCACCGGCACGTAGTCGTTAAAGGGCTCGACCGCTTTGATTATTTGACCGTCAGGGGTAAAGGCCAGCCCCTCGGCCTGAAAGCCCGGAATGCCTGGCCTGAAGCCCAGGTCGACAACGACCTCGATCTTCGCGTCCGCGGCGTGCCACTCCACCGGCACGGCCCCTGTCACATGAAACCACACTGTGCCCCACGGCTTTCCCCACCTCGTGCCCTCGGCGAACGGCGTGAATGTCGCCTGCCGGGCCACAGAGAATTCGACGGGTTCCCCGGGAACCTCCCAGGCCGAAATGACCAACGGCGTCGTATTGCTGTA
>JBDSZO010000012.1:0-19799 GCA_039925105.1 Terrimesophilobacter sp.
GGCATGGTGAGATACCTCGGACCGGAGGTACCCACCAACCTTGTGCTGACACGGCGCCCAGAGGCGGTCACCGCTGACGGGAAGGTGCAGGCGTGGCTGCTTGGCTCTGGCATGCCAGCAGGGTCGAAACCCGACGATGTCGCCGCACAGTTGGCACGCGCGGTCGCTGACGGTCTGCCGCTCGTACTGGATGCTGGCGCTCTCGACCTTGCCCGTGAAGCATCAAGCCCTACGGTGCTCACACCGCATCGCGGAGAGTTGGCGCGGCTTCTGGAAGTTGACGTCGGGAAAATCGCCGCCGACCCGAGGGGCGCGGCCGAACGCGCGGCCGAACGGTTCACTGCGACGGTGTTGCTGAAAGGCCATCAGTCCTTCATTGTCGGCGTCGGCGAGCACCTCACCGTGACGTCCGCATCCACCTGGCTTGCCACGGCAGGCACGGGTGACTCACTGGCTGGCATTCTTGGCGCACTGCTCGCGACCCATACGCGGCAGTTGGCGGAGGATCCCGCAGAGCTCCCTCGCCTTGCCGCCACCGCGTGCGTCATCCACTCTCTGGCGGCCGAACGCGCGAGCGGAGGCGGTCCGTTCACGGTCCTGGACCTCAACGCCACGATTCCTGGTGTCTTTGCGGAGCTGCTTCGCCGGTATCCTGAGACGTGATGAAAGATCGCCCGGCGCAGTTCTGGAGTTTCGGGCGAAATCCGGTCGTGCTGTGGAGTGCATTCATTCTCGTCCACCTGTGGCTCGGACTGGTCAACCTGTACGGTCCAGGCCTGCCGCTCGGCGATGTCGCCATCGTGTACAAATTCTGGACCGACCAGATTTTCATCGGGGGATTCTGGGTCGGCATCAACAGCTCCTGGGTGTACCCGATCCTGGCAATCTTTCCCATGCTGGTTGCGGCTGCGTTCGGCCCAGAACAGTATTCCAGCGCCTGGCTGAGCCTGGTGCTCCTGCTTGACGTGCTCGGCTTCGTCGCCGTGGTCGGATGGCATCGGCAGCCGAAAAATGTTGTCGCGGGCTGGTGGTGGATCGGATTCCTGCTGCTGCTCGGTCCGATCGCGCTCGGGCGAATTGACGCAATAACGGTACCGCTGGCGATTACGGGCCTCATGCTTGCCTCGACCCGCCCCAGAACTGCGGCCGCGATCCTCACCGTGGCTGCGTGGGTTAAGGTGTGGCCGGCCGCACTCGTCGGCGCGCTCGTCCTCAGTGCACGCGGGCGATGGCGTGTCGTGGGGGCCGCAGCCGGGGTAAGCGTGCTCGTTGCCGGTGGCGCTCTGCTGTTCGGCAGCGGAGCCAATGTGGTGAGCTTTATCACCCAGCAGACCGGTCGCGGACTTCAGGTTGAGTCGCCGATCAGCACTTTCTGGATGTGGCAGGCGTTCGCCAGAGTGCCTGGAACGTTTGCCTACTACGACCAGTCGCTGCTCACCTGGCAGGTCACCGGCGATGGCGTAGGGGTGGCCAGCATGCTCATGACACCGCTGATGGCACTGGCGGTTGTTGCGGTGCTTCTCGCCGGAATTCTTGCACTGCGCCGTGGCGCCACGGCCCCCGAACTCCTTCCCACCGTGTCGCTGGGACTTGTCGCGGCGCTCATCGCCTTCAACAAGGTCGGTTCGCCGCAGTTCATCAGTTGGTTGGCGGTACCCGTCATTCTCGGTCTCGCCACCCCGCTCGCCGGGAATCGGCGGTGGTTCGCGACCCCTGCGGTGCTCGTCGCAGTCATTGCAGCGCTCACCCAGACCATCTACCCATACCTGTACGGTTGGTTGCTTTCGCTCAATCCGCTCCTGCTGGTCGTTCTCAGCGCGCGGAACCTGCTGCTCTTCTTCGTGCTCGGCTGGGCGGTGTTCACGCTGCTAACCAGAGAACGCCAGCGTGACGCGCGCGCCGTACCGGCCGGGCTTTAGAGGGCGCCGCCTTCGTCCGACTGCACCAGGATCCCGTCCTGGATCGCACGCTTCCGTAAGGCAACTTTGGTGCCGACGTCGATCCCCGCAACCCGATACTTCTCTCGAATCCGCTTGAGATAGGACTTGGCGGTTTCTTCCGAAATTCCCAACTGGAACGCGACAGCCTTGACCGGCTCTCCGCCGCCGTACAAGGCCATAACCCGCCGCTCCTGTGCGCTGAGCTTTGGTGCCCCGCCGACGTCCGCAGCGTTCAGGGCAAGGTCGAGCTCTGCGGAGATGAAAGATTCCCCCCGATTGGCAGAACGAATCGCTTCGACGATCATCTCGGCATCCTCGCTCTTGACGAGATACCCGAGTGCCCCGGCACCGAGCGCCTCGCGCACGATGTTTGGCTCAGAGTACGTGCTCATGAGCACCGTTTTGACGCCGGTCGTTTTGAGTGTCGAGATTTTTAAGGAAATAGGAAGATTGTCTTTGAGATCCAGATCGAGCAGTACCACGTCGACCGGAAACTCCGGGTGCGTGAGCAACTCCGGCCAGGTGGTGACTGCCGCGACCATGGCGATGTCATCTGCGGCATTCCTGATCCACTCGGTGAGAGCACCGAGGAGCATCCTGTGATCGTCAACGAGGGCGACCCGAATGGGTGGTGAGGATGTTGTCACGATGATTACCTATCTGTGGACAGCTTGTTCTGCATGGTACTGGTCGGCCGGGTTGGCCACGATACATTCGATCTCAACTTTGAGACTGGAATTCTGGGTTGTGTTGATAAACGTACCCACTCGGGCGCAGGAACCCCAGATGGCCGGGTCAACCCGGTTGCGAGGAATTCCGGTGGTGGCAATAACTATCGGCACCGTTACCGAGTGAGTTTGGGAGTCCGGATCCGGCAAACCAACCGGTCCGAGGGTGAGGGTGAGGGTTGGCCGCTCGTAACTTTTTTCGCTCACCATCAGCCACACTGCCGACAGCAGACCGTCACGCTGTTGAGGGTCGAGCAGGCCAGCAAGGCTTCCGGAGTCCACGAGCGTTACCGACCTGCCCAACTGTTCGGATTCGGTGATGGCGTGGTACAGCCAGGTTTCTCGCCTGCCTTCGATCAGGTGCAGACGCAACTCTGTGGCCAGTGATGCTGCGATGGATGCGGTTCTGGGGTCCAGCGGGAGTTTTGTGCGTCCGCTTGCCACAGAGTCGAACAACTCTTCAGCGGCAAGGTCGAGCCTGGCGAGTTCTTCTGATGCGAGCATTCCCACAGCAAATCTCGGAGCAGACACGGTGCTCTGCACGAGTACCCGATCCAGTTCAAGTTGCACCATGTGGCGGAATCGCACGATGAGCCAAATGCCAAAACTTATCGGAATTGTCACCATTCCGAGCAGCACGAACTGCGCGGGCAGGGTCGCTGCGGTCAGCGGGGTAGTCACCAGAATGGCGACAATGAAGGCAACGGCGATGAGCGCGACCACTGTGACAAGTTCGCTCGTGCGTCGCAGGGTTATCGCCAGGAGCAAACCGAAGCTTGCGGCAACCGAGGCGCTCGCGCTTGCGCCGACATTCCCGATCGGCCAAATCGCAATGAAATCGAGGGCAATGACCCCGCTTAAGGCCAACAGGTAGGCGATAAACAGCCAGTTGGGCATCCGCTCGCCGGTGATGGCTATCGACACCCCCACCATGACGAGAGCGATGACATACAGCAGCCAGGCAAGCGCAACCGGAACGACATTGGGGTAGCTTTCCAGCCGGGAGAAGAAAAAGGCAAGCCCGAACAGGCACTGGATGCCGGCAACCACCGCTGCGCCAACGCCGAGGTAACCGGTGCCAAGGCTGGCACCACCGGCGCTGGCCTGGCGGAGTGCGCGTGCGGCTGGCGTCGAGGCTGCCGGACGCGGCCGACCGCGTTTTCCGATGACCACCCCGAGCGTGTTTTCATCGGGCCGTGCATATCCACTCATCGAGGAACCTCAAGGACAACAGTTGTTCCCGAGCCCGGTGCGGAGAACAACCTGACGGTACCGCCGACCTCGTCAAGCCGTCCGATAACCGAATCCTTGAGGCCGAGCCGCGCGGCGTCGATGTCCTTGACGTCGAACCCGATTCCGGAATCGGTGACCATGGCACGCACCGTTGACTCATCGTCGGTGATGGTGACGTGCGCCTCGGTGACACCGGCATGGCGACGCACATTTTCCAAACACTCCGCGAGAGCGAGCAGGAACGCGTCGAGAACATGGCCGGGCAGAAGAACCTGACCGGTTCCGTGCCAGCTCACCTCGAGCCCGATTCTCCCAAAACGTTGCTTCACCGATTCCAGAGTGGTTCCCAGGATGGAGTCCTCAGTTTCGACCACCGCAATCGAACCGGTCGGCGTTTCGGTTGGCATAGCCTCCGGTGTTCCGTGCAGTCGAAGTTGGCGAAGCAGTTGGGCGTCATCGGCTGCCTGCATGCGAAGCGAGCCGGCGACCACCCCAATCCCGGAATGTGCCAGAAGCGTGAGGGTCGCCAGAACCGTGTCGTGCAGGAGTCGAGCGGACTGGCGCCTCTGGGCTTCCAGTTCGCTCGCCTGCCGTTCCGCGCGGTGCGCCCTCCCGATACTGAAGATTCTGCGTGCAGCACGCGGAACTCCGGAACTGACCCAGACTCCGACGAGGACACACAGGACCCAGCCGAGCACCGCGGTGCCCACCGGTATCGACAGCAACTCGGATTTACCCGAGGAGAAATACAGGAGAGCAATGGTCCCGACGAATCCCACGGCCAAAATGAGCATCCGCCACCATGAGCGGATCAGGGGAAAAGCGAACGACGCCATCGCGCCGCTCGCGAAGGGAATGAGTGCCGTCGCGAGAGTTGGAGACGGCGGCACGTCGAACGGCACCAGCGCGATCGCGAGAAAGCCAAGTCCGGCGACCATGCCGAGAATCACCCACACGAGCGACTGGGCGTAACCGATTCGGAAAAAGCAAAACCCGGTGGCCAGGCCCAGAAGCAGTGCGCCGAGAAGGTTTGTGCTGTCGAGGGTTCCCGGCATGCTGAGCGCCAGAAGCGTGACAATCGTCGTCGAAATCCCGACCAGACGTGTTGCGCGATGCAACAGCCGATCGCGTTCCTTGGCGATGAGATCCACGGTAGCCATAGTCACACGTTTGCAGACCAGAGTGCGGGTACGACACCGGAATAAGTTGTACTCAGCTACTCAGCTACTTCGCGAATCGACGCTATCGGTCATTTCCACCCGCACTCGGCGCCAACAAAATCGTAGAGCTCGATGCGCAGAGCATCGCTGACACCGATAAAAATTCGTCCGGTGTCCTTCCTGGTTGTTACGGTGAAGGTGAAGAAGGTCCCGCGTTTGTCTTCCAGAACCACGTGGGGGTCGCACCGAGCGGGGACCAGTACCAGGGTGACGGTGACGGGTTTTTGCGCGGAACCGATGTCCAGTCCGAGGTTTACCGTGTCACCGACAGTCCCAGTTGCGACATTCACGAGTCCGAGGAGCACGGTTCCTCGGACGTCGTCCAGGACGAGAGTGCCGCCATTCCCGGTGGGAGTTGCCGTGATGTCGAGCAGTGCAACGCGTTTGCCGGCGATTGATGTGTAACGAATGACGTCGGCTGGCGCGATGGTGGCGACCGCGTTTACTGTTTCGTCACGGCAGTCCTCTGCGGCAACCGATGGCAATTGCTGAAGGCGATCGACGGGAGTCACCCTCGCCTCGCCGGGGGAACCACGAAACGTGAACGACATGGTCACACGAGGGGGCGCCGCGCTCGCATGACAATCGGCCTGCGGAAGGAGAAGGCGCAGGTTCGTCGTTGATCCGGCGACGATCGTGGTTGGTGCGCGAGTATACGAAGTTGCCGGATGAAACGCGGGAGACGAGAACGACATGGCGGTCACGACAAAGTCGTCAAAGGTGCCATTGGCAACCGCCACTTCCAGCATGTGGTCGGCTATGTCAAAACGAGCCTGATACACGTCAACGACTATTCCGTTTGGCAGCACTCGGAGGCTCGTGTCCGAACAGGCGCTGGTCAGGCCGATGATCGTGACGAAAAGAATCGCCGCGGCGAAAGCAACAACAGCGCTCGACCTCACCCGTGATCGCCGTCGGTGTACCGGGAGCATCAGTCCGGGTCTACCCAGCCCTCACGGACGCCGTGCTGGCGTAAAAGAACCCGCGTTCCAAGCTCGATTCCCGCCTCACGGTATTTGCGCCTTGCCCGCTTAATGTACGACTTAATCGTCTCTTCGGTGGTCATCATCTCCGTGGCAACCTGGCGCACCGATCGACCGGTCGAGTACAGGCTGATCGCCTGCTGTTCACGCTCTCCAAGACCGGGAGACTTGCTGGCGATGATTCCCGATATTGCGGCAGTCAGCGTGCCGTTCAGGGACTGCTTACCGACAGCTGCCGACCGAATCGCTTCGACCAGGTCAGCACCGCTGTCGGTTTTTGGCACAAATCCGAGCGCACCGGCTTGAATTGCCCGTGCCACTGATGCCGCGTCGGCGTGGCGGGACATGACGACCACTTCGCTTCCCGCCGTGCGAAGCGCCTGGATTTTGGTTGCCAGATGAAGTCCGTCTCGAAGGTTCAGGTCGAGCACTGTGACATCCGGGGGAAATTCGGGATGGGAGACGAGGTCGGCCCAACTCCGCGCGCGGATCACCACGGTGATTCCGTAGTTGCCGACCGTCAGGTGCGCTGACAACCCATCAATGACCAATTGAAGGTCATCAACGATCGCCACCCGGATACCCGGTGATCGTGCGACACGACGCTGCGCCATCCAGATCCTGCCTTAGAACTTTTCGACTGCAGGACTCCAGCGTAGCGAAGAGCCTGCCATCCGTTTAGACCGTACGACATGAGCTGGCGTCAGCCTACAGCCGGTTCACCATTAAAACTCAGGTTGCGAGGAGTTGCAGAAGGGCTTCTCCAACCAACTCGCTTTCAATCAGGAATCCGTCATGGCCGAACTCCGAGGAAATGATACGAGCGTCACGGCCATCTATTCCGTGGCGGAGTTTGCTGGCAAGCAGGGTTTGTTCTCCAACGGGAAACAACCGGTCGGTGTCGATGCCCAACACCAGACTGGTGGCGGTCACGGTGCCGAGCGCATCCTCGAGGCTGCCGCGATTACGTCCGATGTCGTGCGAGCTCATCGCATTGACGAGGGTGATATAGCTGTTCGCGTCGAAACGTCGGGAGAACTTGTTGCCGTGGAAATCAAGGTAGCTCTCCACTGCATACCGTCCGTGGTTTCCGAGCGGGCTGATCCCGCTCTGCCAACTCCGGCGGAAACGTCCATTCAATTCGCTCGGGGAGCGGTAGTTCAGCAGCGCCATTCTGCGCGCAAGGGCAAGTCCGCGGTGGGGTCCTTCACCATCCTTGGCCTCGTAATAGTCGCCGGAGGCGAATCCCGGGTCCATGTGGATTGCCTCCACTTGCACCGAGTTGAGTGCGATCTGGTCTGCAGTCGCGGTGGCTGGGGCGGCGAGGACGGCAATTCGCTCGACACGGTGCGGAAAGCTGATGGCGAACTCCAAGACCTGCATTCCGCCCATGGAGCCGCCGATGACCGCGGCCCAGCGCGGAATTTCCAATGCGTCCGAGAGCCGCACGTGGGTTTCGACCTGATCGCGAATGGTGATGAACGGAAAGCGTGCCCCCCACTCGATGCCGTCCGGTGCGGAGCTTGCCGGCCCCGTGCTTCCTTGGCAACCACCGAGCATGTTCGGGGCGACAACGAACCACCGATCGGTGTCAATGTACTTTCCGGGTCCTACGAAGCTGTCCCACCACCCGTCGGTGGGATGCCCCGGTCCCGCAACGCCGACCACATGACTGTCTCCGGTGAGCGCGTGCAGCACGAGCACCGCGTTGCTCTTCTCCGCGTTCAGTTCACCCCAGGTCTCGTACGAGATCCGTACCGACGGAATACTCTGACCGGATTCGAGGTCCTGCGCGCCGACGGAAAGGAAGTGTCGTTCGCCAATCGGGTCGCCGTCGCGCCAGGCGCCGGTCGCGCGGGGTTTTCCAAGCAGGGATCGGATGTTGGCTTCGGTAATGAAACCGGAGGGAACCGAGTCTGCGGAGCTTTGCCAGTCCATGTCCTGACTATTCTCTCCCGCGCCGACCGACGGCTAATGCATTGTTACTTTGTGTCGGTTACACCGTGGCGCGTGCTGCAGCGAGTCCCGCCTCAAGGTCAGCCTTGATGTCGTCGATGTTCTCGAGTCCGACGGAGAGCCGCACGAGTCCCGGTGTGACACCGGCAGTCAACTGCTGCTCCGGGGTCAGTTGGGAGTGAGTGGTCGACGCTGGGTGGATAATGAGGCTGCGCACATCGCCGATGTTGGCAACGTGGCTGAACAGGCTGACGCCGTCCACCAGTGCACGACCGGCATTCACCCCACCCTTGAGTTCGAAGGAGAGCACCGCACCAGCTCCTAGCGGGGCATACTGCTTGCCCTTCTCGTACCACGGGCTTGAGGGCAGGCCAGCGTAGTACACCGTGTCAACATCGTCGCGGTTATCGAGCCACTCCGCGATCGCCTGAGCGTTTTGCACGTGGCGTTCAATCCGGAGGCTGAGTGTTTCGATGCCCTGGATAAGCTGCCAGGCGCTCGCCGGTGCAATCGCGGGCCCAAGGTCGCGCAACAACTGAACGCGCGCTTTGATGACGTAGGCAATGGCGTCTCCGAGTACGGTCGTGTAGCTCGCGCCGTGGTAGGACGGGTCCGGCTCGGTGAGGCCCGGAAATTTCTCGACGTTCTTGCTCCAGGCAAACTTGCCGCCGTCGACAATCACACCGCCCATGACCGTGCCGTGGCCGCCGAGGAACTTAGTTGCTGAGTGCACGACAATGTCGGCACCGTGCTCGAACGGGCGAATCAGGTAGGGAGTTGCGATGGTGTTGTCCGCGATCAGCGGGATGCCGTTGTCGTGCGCGACATCCGCGACCAGGCGAATGTCGAGCACATTGATTTTGGGGTTTCCGATCGTCTCGGCGAAGAGCAGCTTCGTGTTCGGGCGGATGGCTGCGCTCCACTCCGCGGCATCATCCTGGTTCTCCACGAACGTGGTTTCGATGCCCAGTTTGGCGAGCGTGTACTTGAACAGGTTGTAGGTGCCGCCATAGATGGATGACGAGGCGACAATGTGGTCGCCAGCCTCGGCGATGTTCAGAACAGCCAGGGTGGTTGCGGACTGGCCCGAGGCCAGCAGCAGGGCGGCGGTTCCGCCCTCAAGCGCTGCAATGCGCTGTTCGACGACATCCTGGGTCGGATTTTGGATTCGGGTGTAAATGTTGCCGAACTCGGCGAGCGCGAACAGGTTCTTGGCGTGCTCAGAGTCATTGAAGACGTACGCGGTGGTCTGATAGATCGGGGTCGCACGGGCGTTGGTCACCGGGTCGGGCGCCGCACCAGAGTGAATCTGTTTGGTTTCGAACTTCCAGTTCGCTGCTGTGTCGGACATTTTTAGGACTCCCTTGTGATGGCGGGCCGTGAGAGTTTCTTTTCCGCACTCTCGCGCCCGGGCGATGCTTGCCGGCGTTGTGAACCGCTTGCGTCGAGCCTAAGAATCGCCACTGCGTCGGTCAATCGGCGGTGAAACATTCTGTAATGAAGCGAGTTTCTTGTGGTTCGTCGCGCGCGCTGGCTGTGACTCTGATCGTGATGTCGGCTCGGTGAAAAGCCAGCGCGGCTTTGGTTCAATCACGGGCCAGAACACGCGCCTCACCAGTGGGCTCGACAGCAGGATTGCAATCGCGATGGAGGCGAGGATCATGAACACCAGCCAACTCGCAGAGGAGTGTGGCCCGCGCAGGAATCCGCTCTCGCGCAGCGGATAAAGCACAAAGCTGTGTAGCAGGTACACGTACATGGTTGCGGTGCCGAACCTGGTCATCCAGGTTGTTCTCCGCGGAACGAGCGCAAGGAATGAGGCGGAGAGCAGAACGGCAAGCAGGATGAGCCCCAGGCGTACCAGTCCGGCCCACCACGCCGTTTGGCCAAGTCCGCTGTAGGAGTCGTCGTAGAAGAACCAGTAACGCAGGTCCATATCGCGCCAGGTTTGGATGAACAGTCCGACGACGGCAAGCCACACCCCAAACACGGCGAGGGCTGCGGCCCGAACCAACCAGATCCGTTTTCCCAGTGCCCGCCAGGTGTCGACGATGGTCCATTGTCGTGCCCGCCAGCCGAGAACGAAGAAGGGGAGAATTCCGATGGCGCGCGACAGCGAAAAAGTGCTGTCCACGTTGTTCAGGTAGCCGACACCGATGGACAGGACAACGGAGATCAGGAGTGGCCAGCGAAACAGGGCAAGATAGGGCAAAACGAGTCGGAAAATTGCCAAGGCGAGCAGGAACCACAGCGTCCAGGACGGCCGTGACGGGTTGAACTCACTCTTGCCTTCGACCAGAAACTGCACCAGGGACCAAATGGCCTCCATAATGATGTACGGCAACAGGATGTCGGTGAGCACTTTCTTCATGGCCTTCGCACTCGGCGGTGCAGCCTTGGAGAAGTAGCCGCTGATGATCGCAAACGCGGGCATGTGGAATGCGTAAATCACCAGGTACACCGTGAGGGCGTTATTGGAGTCCACTGTCAAACGCTGGAGACCGTGCCCGATCACGACGAGCGTGACGCACAGGAACCGGGCGTTGTCCCACAGCGGCACGCGCGGTTTGATCGTGCTGCTGCTGCTGCTGGTGGCTACGGTATCGGTCACCGAATCGTTGTTAGCACGTTGGGGGGAGCGTTTGCTGTCAAAATGGGGTGTACAAGCTTGTAGGGAGTCGAAATGTCGGCACGGCGCGTGGTGGTCACCGGGGCGAGTTCAGGAATTGGGGCAGCGACGGCGACGCTGTTCCGCGAACACGGCTGGGATGTTGTTGGCGTTGCCCGCCGAAAGGATCGGCTCGATGAGTTGGCCAAGCGCACCGGATCTGACGTGTTTCAGGCAGACCTCACCAATCAGAGCCAGGTGGATGCCCTGCGCGATTACCTTGCCACGTCGGGGGAGGTGCACGCACTGGTCAACAATGCCGGTGGTGCTTTCGGGGTGGAATCGGTCGAGGCCAGCGATCCGGATGACTGGTCCAGAATGTTCGACGTCAATGTTGTCGCTGTAAAGCGGGTGATCAGCGCTCTGCTTCCCTTGCTTCGCCGTGCCGCAACGGTGAGCGGTCATGCAGATTTGCTCACCATCACCTCCATCGCCGGCCTTGTGCCCTACGAGGGCGGTGGCGGCTACAACGCCTCGAAGTTCGCTGCCCACGCCATGGTCGGCGTGCTGCGGCTTGAGCTTGCCGGTGAACCGATCCGGGTTGTCGAGATTGCCCCCGGAATGGTCAAAACCGAGGAGTTCTCTCTCGTGCGCTTCGGCGGGGATCAGGGCAAGGCCGACGCAGTGTATGCCGGTGTGGAGAACCCGCTGCGCGCTGAGGATGTTGCGCGGGAGATTGTGCACGCGATCGAACTGCCCGGCCACGTCAACCTCGACCTTGTGACAATTAAACCGGTGGCTCAGGCGGCCCCACACAAAGTGGTGCGGGAGCCATTACGCGTGCGGGATTGACTCGTTGAGTTCCGGCTCTACGACATCGGCGAACGCGAGCTTCGGAACGAAGAACAGCAGGAGCGCAGCGACCAGTGCGCCGCCGCCGCAGATTGCCCACACCAGGTAATAGCCGAACAGGCTTCCCGCAGTCGAACCGGCAACCTGCACCGCTCCGATTGTCAACACGATCGCGAAAACAGACGAGGCGAAGGATCCGCCAATGGTCTTCGTTGTGTTCGTGAGTGCCGCGGCAATGCCGGTTTGGCCGCGGGGGGCTGCCGCGGCGGCGGCGGCGGGCATCGCACCGACCAGTGCGCCACTCCCGAGACCCGCGACGGCCATGTTCATGAACACGTGCCAGACCTCCAGATGGAACGGAAGGAACAACAGGTATCCAAGGGCCACCAGAAACGCGGCGGAAAGGAGCGCAACCCTTGGCGTGAACAGTCGGGAGACCATAGGAAACAGGATTGCGCCGACAATCATCGAAATCAGGTACAACCCAATCAGGATCGAGATGGAACCGGAGGCCAAACCGAGGCCGTACCCGAGTTCGCCCTTGTCGGTGCCAGCGTAGGTGGAGAGCGGCGCTTGCGCACCGAGAATGCTGATGCCGATGAGGAAGGCGGTCAGCTGTACCGGCCACATGTTCGACTGGCGGAACACCCGAATGTCGATGGCGGGATCCGGATGACTCAGTTCCAGGCGCACAAACGGCCAGAACGCGGCAATCCCTAACGCAATGATTGCCCACGGCCACCACTGGTCGCTATTGAGTTTGAGGAACGTGAGTCCAGAGGTGACCAGAAGCAGTGCGATCGTCAGAACCGAAAATCCCACCCAGTCGAGAATCCGATCCGGCAGTGGCTCCGACTCCGGCACGCCGAACAGGATGACGAAGAACACGAGCGACACCGCGACGGCTGGCACCATCAAAGTTGGAACCACAGACTGGTTGAGTGCGGTGGCACCACCGAACGCTTCAAACACGGCGGAGCCGCCCAGCGCGCCAGCAATGGCACCCACCTCAAGTCCGACCACGAGCAGACCGGCTGCCCGCCGTGTCGCTGACGCTGCCTTTCCGCTTCGACGACCCTTGTCGAAAATCAAGGCAATCTCCAACGGAAGCCAGACGACGTAGAAGCCTTGAAGGGTCCACGCGATCAGGAAGCTGGTGAAGTCGCCGGCAAACGCAAGCCACCAGCTCGCCCCGGCAGTCAGCACGGTCGAGACCAGAAGGATCTTCTTATGGCCGTACATGTCGCCGAGCTTCGCCAGGAACGGCACGACCAGCGCAGACAGCAGCAGTTGTGCACCTTCGAAGATGTTGAAGTCAGCGTCGCGGATGCCAAGATAGTCCACCAGGTCTGGAATGAGCGGAACGTAGAAGCCTTGCAGTATTCCGCTGACGAATTCGACAAAAATGAGGAACCCGATGAGGCTCACTGTGACAGTGCCAGCCTTACCGCGAAGAAGTGTCATGAACGCACCCTAGCGGCTTCGCGCAATCTGGTAGGCGCGCCGACTCGGCGCGTAGTCTGCTGTCATGTCCGCGCCACAACCGTTGTCAGAACTGGTGGATGCCGGTTGGGCGAGTGCCCTTGCCCCGGTTGCGCGGGATGTTGCGGCGATGGGTGAGTTTCTTCGCTCTGAGGCGGCTTCCGGGCGAGGGTATCTGCCGGCCGGTGAGAACGTGCTGCGTGCGTTCAGTTACCCGCTGTCGAATGTGAAGGTCCTCATTGTCGGTCAGGATCCATACCCGACACCGGGGCATTCCATCGGACTCGCCTTTGCTGTCGAACGGAGCGTGCGACCGGTCCCGCGAAGTCTGCAGAACATTTTTCGTGAACTACAGGACGATCTTGGTGTCGCTCCGGCCAGTCATGGCGACCTTACCGCCTGGGCTGAGCGTGGCGTGATGCTCCTGAACCGGGTGCTGACAGTACGGCCTGGCGCGTCCGGTTCGCACCGCGGAAAAGGGTGGGAGGCGGTTACCGAGTGTGCAATTCGCGCCGTGGTAGCACGTGGCGGTCCGCTGGCAGCGATCCTGTGGGGAAACGATGCAGCGGCGCTCGCGCCGTGGCTTGGCGAGGTGCCGATCATTCGGTCGCCGCACCCGAGTCCACTCTCTGCACACCGTGGCTTCTTCGGATCGAAGCCGTTTAGCCGGGCGAACGAACTGCTTGTCGCCCAGGGTGCCGCCCCGGTGAATTGGACGCTGACCCCATGAACTCCGACATGACAGGGCTCCTGACGGAAATACACTTGTTCTATGTTGACTAGCACAACTATCGAAATTCGAGGATTGTCGAAAACGTTCGGCGCGGTGCGAGCGGTCAATGACCTGAGCTTCTCGGTGCCACCGGGCACAGTGACCGGATTCCTTGGCCCAAACGGAGCGGGAAAGACGACAACGCTCCGCATCCTCTTGGGACTGGTGCGACCCAGTGCGGGAACGGCGACATTCAGCGGAACCAACTACCGCGACCTTGCACATCCTCTGGCCACCGTTGGCACAGCGCTGGAGGCGTCAAGCTTTCATCCAGGACGCAGCGCACGCGACCACCTCGCGGTTTACGCGGCTGCAGCGGGTATTGCGCAACACCGCGTTGACGATGTCCTCACCCAGGTGGGGTTGGCTGAACAGTGCGATCGACGGGTAAGCGGATATTCGCTCGGGATGAGGCAGCGACTGGGGCTTGCCTTCGCACTGCTCGGCGATCCCGGCGTGCTCGTACTTGACGAACCCGTCAATGGCCTGGATCCGGAAGGCATCAAATGGATTCGGTCGTTTCTGCGCACGCTTGCCAGCGAGGGCAGGACGGTGCTGATCTCCTCGCACTTGCTCAGCGAGGTGCAGCAGAGCGTAGACCGGGTGGTGATCATCAGGAAGGGCGAGCTTGTTTATGACGGCGGAATCGCTGAGCTTGAGGGTGTGCCCAGCGTGGTTGCAGACTCACCGCGTCGGGCTGAACTGGAATCCGCTCTTGTCGCCGCAGGAACGACCGTGCGGGTCGGCGACGAAGGGCTAACGATTACCGGAGCTTCTGCGACACGCATCGGCGAGATCGCCCTTCGTGCCGGCATCCCGCTGAGCCGATTGGGAGACGCGCAGCCTGGACTGGAGAGCGCATTTCTTGAGCTGGTGCAGGACAGAGAGGAACAACAGTGACCACCATGGCGGCGCTTCCCGGCGTGGTTCGCGCCGAGTACCTCAAGGTGGTCTCGGTGCGCATGTGGTGGGTCCTGATGATCGTGTTGCTTGGCTACATCGGTTTCACTGCGGGAGTACTTGCGCTGGCTTTCGGAGGGATCGGGTCGATTTCGGGGACCACGGTTCCGCCCATTCCTGAGGCAATCCTCCCGCCATTGATCTACAGTGTCGCCTCGAGCATCGGGTACGTCTTCCCTGTTCTGTTCGGTACGCTCGCGACAACAACCGAGTTCCGGCACCAAACCCTGACACCGACGTTTCTGGCGACGCCGCGGCGGGGAATCGTCCTTGCCGCCAAGCTCGCGGTGACCGCGTTCTTCGGGATGGTCTATGCGCTCGTGGCCTTGGTGGCATCGGTGGGGGTAGGTGCCGCGATTCTTGCCGCAACCGGCCACGACACCGGACTCGGGCAGGGTGACACGTGGCTGATGATCGCCAGGATCGTGCTTGCGATGGTTCTCTGGGCGGTCATCGGAGTCGGACTTGGCGCGCTGATCCCGAACCAGGTCGCTGCGGTCGTGGTGGTGCTCGCCTTCACCCAATTCGTCGAGCCCATCCTGCGCTTGGTGTCCAGCCTCTCCGACCTGACCGGGTCGGTAGGGCAATTCTTGCCCGGCGCTGCAAGCGACGCTCTCGTCGGTTCGAGCATTTTCACCTTTCTCGGCGCGGCAGGCGGCTCGGTCACGTCCCTTGACTGGTGGCAGGGTGGCTTGATCCTTCTCGGCATCGCCGCCGCAGTCACGGGCCTCGGCTTGTTCACCAACTGGCGCAAGGACGTCACCTGATCCCATGCTTGAAGAGGAATATGAGAAGCGTCGGGTGCTTCCGCGGCAGTTGCGGAAGCCCGAGGTGGGCGAGGCACCGTTCTCGTTTACGGTGCGTGACGCCGCGCGGGCGGATCTTCCACACATCCTTGAGATCTACAACCACTACGTCGCGAATTCGACCGTCACGTTCGATGAAGACCGCAAGTCACTTCGCTCCCTGCGAGCGCAGTTCGACCACCTCAGCAAACTTGGTCTGCCGTACCGGGTCGCGATGAGCCCAGGAGGACGCGTGCTCGGGTACGCGTACGCGGCACCGTGGCGACAGAAGGCGGCGTACCGTCACACGGCAGAGAGCACGATCTACCTCGGTCCTGCGGCAACCGGAAAAGGGTTGGGGCGCGCGCTGCTTCTGGATCTCATCGAGCGGTCACAAGCGGTGGGGATCCGCGAACTCATTGCGGTGATTGCCGACCAGGGTGCTGAAGGGTCGATTGCGTTGCATGAAGCGCTCGGCTATGTCGAGATTGGGCGCCTTGGCCGGGTCGGATTCAAGTTCGATCGGTGGCTTGGCACGATACTGTTTCAAAAATCGTTGCGCTGAGGTTGTTGATTCGCAAGGCTTGGGTGATGACCAAATCCAACGTTTCCCAACTGCGCCTGGTGATCGAAGCTGAAGACTACGATGACGCACTGGTGTTCTTTCGTGATGTGCTCGGGTTACCCGAGCAGGAGTCATACGAGGGCGATGGGGGTGCACGGGTTGCAATCCTTTCGGTGCCGAGCGCGACACTGGAAATCTCGAATCCCGCGCAAATTCGCATGATTGACGAGGTCGAGGTTGGCCGACCGGCTTCCCGGCGTTCGACCCTCAGTGTTCGGGTCGCCTTCGAAGTTGCTGATGCGGAAGAGACGACCGCACGGTTGGCCGCTGGCGGTGCTGAAGTGCTGGCCCCGCCCACCGTCACACCGTGGAATTCGCTCAATTCACGGCTTGAAGCGCCGGGTGGAGTTCAGATTACCGCGTTTCAGGAGCTCGCCGGGGTGGTCTAGCCTTCAGGCGCGGTCTAGTGCGCCCGAAAGAGTTTGATCGAGGTGGGTGTCATGGTGAGTGTCGTTCCCGGCTCATGATCGTCGTTGCTGATGGTGCCCTCTGCACTGTCAAAGAGCAGCGTGTACGCGCTGACACCGGCGTGCGCCGGAAGGGTTACCGTCTCCTCGGCCTCGACCCCGTGCACAACAAGAAGGATCCGGTTGAACCCGTCCGTCGCGTGGGTGCAGGCGGCAAGATACTGCAGCGTTCGTTCCCCCGGGGAGTCCCAGTCGGTGATGGACATGGATTCTCCCGCAGCGTTGAACCAGTCCATTTGGGTCGCTGATTCGAGTGTTTCGCCCCACACGCCGAAGTCTCGAGGTCGAACGGCAGGATTGTCGTGGCGGAAACGGATACCGGCGCTGGTGATTGCCAACAGGTCACGCTGCCACTGCTCGAGCTCCCACGGCATCCAACTGAGCTCGTCGTCTCGGCAATAGGCATTGTTGTTGCCACGTTGGCTTCGACCGATCTCGTCCCCGGCCGTCAACATCGGGGTGCCCGCGGAGAGCAGCAGTGTTGCCAGCAGGTTGCGCACGGCCTTCCGGCGAACGTCTTCGACGTCAGGGTCGGTACTTGGACCTTCGACGCCATGATTGAACGAACGGTTGTTATCTGTACCGTCGCGATTGTCTTCGCCGTTGCCGAGATTGTGTTTTTTGTCGTAACTCGCGAGGTCGTGCGCGGTGAAACCGTCGTGAGCGGTGACGAAGTTGACCGATGCGGTCGGACCGCGCTGTGTAGAGAAGGCCTGTGAGGACCCGGAAAGTCGCGAAGCAAACTGTCCAATGCCGATTGGCGCTGAGCCGTGCTCGCGGGCCTCTGCGATGTCGGTGAGCCAGAATTCGCGAACCCGGTCCCGGTAGCCGTCGTTCCATTCCAACCACCCGTTCGGGAAGTTGCCTGTTTGCCAACCGCCATCACCGACATCCCACGGTTCGGCAATCATCTTTACGCCGGCCAGCGCGGGATCACTGACAATCGCGGTGAGCAGCGGATGATGAGGATCGAACTCGTTGTCGGCACCACGGCCAAGTGTTGTCGCGAGGTCGAACCGGAAACCGTCAATCTGCACGTCGTTGGCCCAATAACGTAGCGAGTCCAGAACGAGGCGTCGTGACGCCTCATGCGAGGTGTCGAGGGAGTTGCCGACCCCTGTCACGTCGATGTAGTCACGCTCTTCGGTTTGACGGTAGTAGGTTGCGTCGTCAAGGCCACGCAGGCTTGTGGTCGGCCCACCCGGCGCCTCTTCTGAAGTGTGGTTGTACACCACATCCAGGAACACTTCGATGCCGGCCAGGTGCATCAGCCGCACCATTCCCTTGAACTCGCGCAGCACTGCCTCAGGGCCGGCATGCTGTGCCGCACGTGACGCCCAGGCTGCGTGCGGGGAGAAAAAGTTGAGACTGTTGTAACCCCAATAGTTGGTGAGCCCCATCTTCACCAGGCGCTGTTCGGTGACGAACTGGTGCACCGGAAGAAGCTCGATGGCGGTGATGCCCAGTGAGGTCAGGTAGTCGATGGTTGACTCGTGCGCGAGGCCCGCATAGCTGCCGCGGAGACCCTCCGGCACGTGCGGATTTAACTTCGTGAGCCCCTTCACGTGCGCCTCATAAATGACCGTCCGGTCACGCGGCGTGTTCGGTTTGGTGACACCAGAGAAGTCGAAGTGGTCGTCGAGGACCACCGAGCGCCAATCGCCGCTTGTCGTGCGCGATAATCCGCGCGAGTAAGGGTCGATGAGGTGCCGCGTCGGATCGAAACGGTCGGGGCGAGTACCCGTGCCCTCCGCACGCAGGGTGTAGATAGTCCCTGCGCGAAGCTTTTCGCTGGTGGCGGACCACACGCTTGCCTCATCCTTCACCAGCGGAATCGTGTCGGCCACCCAGTTCGAATCCTTCTCATTGAACAGGCACAACTCGATCGTGCTGGCGCTCGCCGAGAATACGCGAATCTGGCCGCCCTGCGCGGTGAGCCGCACTCCCAGGTCGCGGAGGAGGTCGACTGGCGGCATCGTTCTAGAGTAATTGAATGGGGCGACACGGAGTCGCCATCACAGTGGCGGAGGTGAGCCGATTGGTTGTCTATCTTGACCATGCCGCAACAACTCCGATGCTCCTTGCCGCGCGGGAGGCTTTCGTTGACGCGCTGGGAATTGTTGGCAACCCGTCCTCCATCCACAGTTCCGGCCAAAATGCGAAACGGATGCTCGAGGAAGCGCGCGAACAGGTCGCGGCGAGTCTCGGCTGCGACCCGGTTGAGGTGGTGTTTACTTCCGGCGGTACTGAATCGATCAATCTTGCAATAAAGGGCCTGTTTTGGTCTCGAAACAGCGAGGGAACGCGCCCGCGGATCGTCGTGCCACGGGGGGAGCACCACGCGACGCTCGACACCGTGGAGTGGCTGGAGCAACACGCAGGGGCGATCCTCGAGTGGATCCCGATTGACGAGGTGGGTCGAGTTCGGCTCGACGCGCTTGCTGCCGCGCTCGAAGAGCACGACGATGTCGCGCTGGTGACCGCCCTGTGGGCAAACAACGAGGTCGGCACCATTCAGCCCGTTGACCAGATTGTCGCGCTCGCGGCCTCGTGTGGCGTCCCGGTTCACGCTGATGCCGTGTCCGCCTACCGCCATCTGCCCATCGATTTCGCGGGCTCCGGACTTGCCGCCCTGTCGGTTTCGGCGCACAAGATCGGTGGACCACTGGGGCTTGGTGCCCTGGTTCTTGCGCGCACCGCGAAAGTTGTCCCTTTGATCCACGGTGGTGGCCAGCAGCGGCAGGTGCGGTCCGGCACCCAGGATGCTCCGGCAGCAGTGGCGTTCGCCGTGGCGGCACAGGCGCCGCCTCCGGATGTTAAGGCGCTCCGCGACAGGCTCATCGCCGGAGTGCGTGCAGCGATACCGTCAGCTGTGCTGCGCGGTGACCCCGAGTGTCGGCTTGCAACCAACGCACACTTCACCTTTCCCGGATGCGAGGGCGACTCCCTCCTGTACCTGTTGGATGCCGCCGGCGTCTCGGTCAGCACCGGCTCGGCTTGCCAGGCGGGGATACCAGAAGCCAGCCACGTGCTTCTCGGGATGGGGCTCGACCAGTCCGAAGCTCGAGGCGCGCTGCGCTTCACGCTGGGGCACACTTCAACCGGTGCGGACGTCGACGCTCTCCTGGCGGCGCTCCCGGACGCCCACGAAAGGGCATTGCGCGCGGGCCTCGCCACCCGGGATACCT
>JBDSZO010000013.1:0-1949 GCA_039925105.1 Terrimesophilobacter sp.
TACGTGTACGTACTCGTTGATCCGTCTGCACCGCCGCCTTCTCCGACCCCGGTGGGTGCGCTCGACTCCTCGCCGAGCCCATCACCTAGTCCTGCTCCCTAGCGCTCAAGCAGCGGGATCTGTTCAGGGTTGAGTTTGAATTGCTAGAGTGACCCTGAACAGGCTGGGGTTCCCGGCCGGCGAAGGAGTTAAACGCATGGTCGACAAAAACGATGCTCCGAACGAATCAGAACCGATCGAACTGGTTGAGCCGACAACAACCGATGAGGTCATTCTGGACGACTCGGATGCCGACGGCGAGCTCGAGTATCTGGTTGAGCCGGAAACGGATGAGTCTGCAGACGAGGTAGTCGTAGAGCAGATCTCTCCGGTTGACCAAACCCCTCCGGTTGAGCCTGTCGAAACCGAAGATGAAGCACACCCGGTAGCCGGGACGGCCACCGGCGCTGGCGTCGGCGGCGAAGGCGAGAAATCGCCTTCGCTTGAGGGCTCCAGCGCGCCTGTCGAAACCGTGTTGACAAATGACTCGGGAGTGGCCGCAGCCGTTCAAACCGTATACATCACCGCTCCGGTACCGCCGAAGAAGAAAGGCAACCGGGGAATTGGCACCCTGTACGCGATTCTGGCGGCCATCGTGTTCGGCGTGATCTACCTCGGAATTGCGGCCTTGCTGATCCTGTTTGTGAAGCCTGATGGTGTCGCTGATGCCGTCGGCACCTTCGTGACTGGGCCACTGTTCTACCTGCCGACCCTGATTTTTCTGGTGTTGATGGTCTTGTGGGCACTGCTGGCAAACCGGGCAAGCTGGTGGGCGTGGGTCATCGGTTCACTCGTGATCGCCGCCTTGACGTATCTCGCATCCATCGGTGCGCTGATCCTGATGGCCGGTGGCTTTGGACTGACCGCCAGTGAGGCAACCCAGACCTTCCGCGAGCTCGCGGTTAACCCTGTGCTGATTGCTGCAGGTCTGCTGGCCCGTGAAGTGGCCATCTGGTTTGGCGCAGCGATTGCTTCTCGCGGACGCAAGGTGCGTGAGCGCAACATTGCCTCCAGGGAAGAATTCGAGCGCGAGGAAGCCGAGAAGAGGGCAGAGCTTGGCGGAAGAACCGCCCACTAAACCCCAACCGTTCAGCCGCGCGCTTCTGGTCGCGCTCATGGTGGCGGTGCTTTACGGTGCCGTGCTTGTGGCAGTGGATGGCATCATCAGTCTGATCACAGACCGCGATGTGATCAGCGAGCCGGAAGCCGGACCGCTGATCGGACCGATCATGGCCACCGTCGCGGTCGGTGTGCTGTTTTTCTCCATCCTTGGCGGGTTAAGCCCGACATCGAGGAAAACGCGGCTGATGGTCGGTCGTGCCTTGAGTACTGCGTTGCTGATATTTCTCCTGAGCCCGCTCGCCGGGTCGATTGGGTACGCGCTCGGCCAGCCGCAGTTGGCATCCGGCATCCCGTTCTTCCTCCGATACCTCCTGAGCCCGTTCGTCTTGGCGTCCGCGCTCATCGCCATCCTGCCCGTCATGGTCCTGCCGTGGATCGCTCGTGCGCGCTCAGGTGCGCGATGATTGGAACACAACCATTTGACCGCTGCCCCGGCAACGACTAATGTTGTCTGGGTGTGCGCTTTGACGCACGCCTTTCCGTGCCCAAAAGTGCGTGAAGGCGGGCACTGAGGCACCAACCGGAATTGGGTCCGACTGGGAAGCATTTTTTGCCCAGCACCCCCACGGCATACCCACCATGAAATAGTCAGGACTTTTTGTCTTGCGGTGGGTCCAGCAGGCCATCACAACGGATTTCGTTTGTGGCGGATGCACCAAGTAAAAGCTGTCACCGTGCAGTCAATTCAAGGAGTCACATCAGTGCCAACAATTCAACAGTTGGTCCGTAAGGGACGCAAGCCGAAGGTCGCCAAGACCAAGACGCCCGCCCTGAAGGCCAACCCCCAG
>JBDSZO010000014.1:0-5683 GCA_039925105.1 Terrimesophilobacter sp.
AGGGAGGGGATGATCACCAGCGAGGTGGGTCCGAGGTTCGAGTTGCCGACGGCGACTATCTCGGCGGCATTTTCGAGGTAAGTCGGGAATGAGGTGCTTCGTTGCAGGAGCTGAACTGCGGGTTGCATAAGAACACCCGCGCCGCCGGCGCCGAGAAAGAAGATGTTGGTTGCGCCGTCGTCAACGAGTGCACTGATGGTGTCTCGCAGTCGATCAGTGAGGGCGAGCGCTCCATCCTGAATTTTGACAAAACGGTCTTCGTCGAAGTTAAGCATTTCCGGATTCCTTCTGGTCGATGTGGTTTGGTTGTTGCCGGGTCGATAGACATCCGATGACCTAGCCAATTGTCTGATGACAGTGTCTACAGTCGGATGACTGTCTGTCAAGTCCTTACTAAGTCCTTTCGCGTGCGGTGGTGAGCGCCCAAGGGGCTAGAGACTACTTGGTGCGGACTCGGTATCGAAAAAAGATTGACACCGGTATCAAAAGTTGCTTAGACTGCCTCTAACCGCGGGCAGCGGGCACATTACATGGAGGTAAAGGTGAAGAACATGAGCGGTCAGCGAATCACCAAACTTGTGGCCGGAGTGGCGGGCGCAGTTCTTTTGCTCAGCGGTTGCTCGGCGCAGGCCGGGCCTGACAGTTCCGCTTCGGTCGATCTAAGCAAGGTCGACTACAGCGGCACAATAACCATGGTGAACAAGTTCTCGGACCCGTCAACGTCGAAGTATTTTCCGGCGATGGCCAAGGCGTTCGAGGAACTCCACCCAGGGGTTACCGTGAAGGTGCAGCAGGAATCGGACCAGGGGTACAAAGACAAGATCAAGGTCCTCGCTTCCTCAAATAGCATCCCCGACATTTACTTTGTTTGGGCGGGCTCGTACGCCAAACAGTATGTGGATGCTGGCTTCGCGTTGGACATCACGTCGCAGATCGGTCCAGGCACGGAGTGGAACAAAACACTTGCCCCGTCTGCCGTGGAGGCCGGTGTATACGATGGCAAGAGTTACGGCATTCCTCTCGACCTTGATGCCAAATTCATGGTCTACAACAAGAAAATTTTTGCCGACAATGGAATCGAGGTTCCGACCTCGTTCAGCCAGTTGTTGGCTGACTGCAAGACGTTCAAAGACAAGGGCATCACGCCGATTAACTTTGGCAACAAGAACGGTTGGCCCGCCCTGCACTACGTCACACAGTTGAACGCGTACAACGTGCCAGCGGCCACTTTGGACAAGGACTACACCGCAACCAATGGTGAGTTCACGGACCCGGGGTACGTCAAGGCGCTTGACCAGTTCAAGCAGCTGCTCACCACGTGCACAAAGTCGCCTACGGCGGCGAACGGCATCGATCACAATGATGATGAGGTCGGATTTGCCGCTGGCAAGTCAGCGATGATGTACCTCGAATGGGTCGAGTTTGGGCAACTGGATGGCACGCAGCTCGCGACCGACGGTTGGGACTTCTTCCAGTTGCCAGCCGAAACTGACGCTGCAGGTTCGCCGACAGTGCTGGTGGGTGCACCAGACGAGTTCCTCATCAACCCGAAGTCCAAGAATCCTGCGCTTGCCGTAGCCTTCATGAAGTTCGTCGTGAGCCAGGAGAACGCGGCCAAGATGCAGACGCTGATGGTCGGCTACCCCAGCCCCGTGATTGGGTCGATGACGTCAGACAATTCGAGTCCGCAATCGATCAAGGCACTCGACGCGGTCAGCAAAGCGTCTGGTTTGGCGATCTGGCTTGACACGGTGACTCCGCCGGCGGTTGCCTCCGCATACCTTTCTGGCGGCGAGGCGCTGGTGTCGGGTACGAGTACGCCGGAAGAGGTTATGCAATCCGTCCAGAAGGCTGCGGCCACCTCGCACTAGCGTTGGAGCCATGGCCGACATGAATGTGCCAACCGCGGGCGCGACCGATCAGACAACGATCGGTCGCGTCCGCGACACACCGCCAATCCGGCACCGGTCGTTCCTGTCGCCGGGAGGCTGGCGATCGGTTATTTGGGTCATCCCTGGGCTCGCACTGGTCGGAGTGTTCGTCTACTTCCCGTTAATCCAAAACGTCTACCTGAGCTTCTTCGACTGGTCTGTTTTCAAGCCGGTGCCCGCGTTTGTCGGGACGGCGAACTATGAGCAGATGATCGATGACGCGGTTTTTTGGCGAGCCCTGTTTAACAACACTGCCTATGCCGTCGTGTCATTGGTCTTTCAGGTTGTTGGCGCTTTGGTGCTGGCCGCCGTGGTCGAAGAATTTGTGCGCAAACGGGGACGCGGCATCCTTCGGGCAATCTATTTCATCCCATCGGCCATTTCGATCACTGTCGCAGGTCTGCTGTTCTACTTCATTTACCAACCCGAAACGGGGCTCCTGAACGAAGCGCTCCGGCAGGTTGGGCTTGGGGATTGGGCGCAGGCGTGGCTCGGACAGGAGTCGACGGCGATTTGGGGCATCATCATTATGAGCCAATGGCAGAGTTTCGGGTACACGACCTTGTTGTATTCCGTGGCGATGCAAAGAATCCCTCAAGAGCTCTACGACGCTGCCGATATCGATGGAATTGGGCCTATTCGCAGGATCGTGCAGATAACCACGCCTCTGGTGCGTGAAATGACGTCGCTGCTTGTCATCATTACTATCAGTGGCGCATTCCAGGTCTTCAATGAGGTCATGGTGATGACCGCTGGCGGGCCGAACAACTCCAGTCAAGTGCTGGGCACTTGGCTGTACAGCAGTGGGTTCATCAACAATCAGTTTGGTTATGCTGCTGCCATTGCGACGGTCATTTTCGTGATCACCTTCGCGTTGGCAATGATCCAACTGGGATCAGCGCGGCGCCGGAGGGTCGAATGGTAATCGAAGGTCGACGCGGGTCGAAGTCTGTGACTCGGCTTGGCTTCGCAGGTATCCTGCTCCGACTCGTGGTCTGGGGCGTCTTGCTTACCCTCGTGCTCATCGTGCTTCTTCCGCTGGGCTGGATGATCCTGAGCAGTGTGAAGGTGAACCAACAGTTCTTGTCTGATCCGTTCGGGCTGCCGGCGACGATCGACCTTGGCAACTATGTGGACGCATGGAATCTGGGTATCGGTCAGTACCTGAGCAATAGTGTGATCGTCACTCTCGTGTCGGTGGTTGCGACAACGTTGATCAGTGCCTGGGCTGCGTTCGGATTGACCAAACTTTCGATGCCGTTCTCACGGCCGGTGTTGTTTCTGATCGTCGGTGGGCTGATGCTCGCCCCCACCGTTGCCTTGATCCCGTTGCTCAGAATTCTCCAGAGCCTGGGGATCTACGACACGTTGTTGGGTCTTATCGTGCTGTACACGGCCTTTCGAATTCCGTTCATTACTTTTCTTATTCGCTCGTACATGATTGATCTTCCTCGTGAGGTTGACGAGGCAGCGCGACTGGACGGATGTTCTCGCGCGCAGCAGTTCTGGCGGCTCGCGCTGCCCATGTCGATGCCCATTGTCGTGTCGAGCATCATTCTTCAGTGCCTGTTCGCATGGAATGAGTACCTGTTCGCGTTCATCTTCGTCAGCAGCACGTCGACGATGACGCTTCCGGTCGGACTGGCGAACCTTTCGTCAAGGCTTTCGACCGACTATCCGATGGTGTTTGCCGGGATGACGATCTCGGCACTGCCGATGATCATTTTCTTCTTCCTTGGGCAGCGGTTCTTCGTCCGGGGCCTCGCCGAGGGTATCGGAAAGTGATGTCCCGCGCAGTTGCGACCGCATGAGTGCCGTCGATTTGGTGATTTTTGACTGCGATGGGGTTCTCGTTGACAGTGAGGTTGTCGCCGTCACGGTGATCCAGCGGGTCCTCGCTGACGTGGGCTGGGAGATTTCCATCGACGAGGTCGTGGAGAGATTCGTCGGCGGGTCGAAGGAGCACTTTCACGACCAGGTCGAGGGGCATCTTGGGCGGTCTTTTGCTCCCGGTTGGACCGATAAGTATTCTCCGTGGTACCAGGAGGCTTTCCGACGCGAATTGCGTGCGGTGGAGGGTATTGAGCGGGCGATCGACGCGTTGAGTGTGCCCTCCTGTGTGGCGTCGAATAGCAGTTACGAGCGAGTGCGGAGTTCTCTCGAGTTGACGGGCCTGTTAGAGAGGTTCGAGGGTCGTATTTTTAGTGCGCAGGACGTTGAGAATCCCAAGCCAGCGCCGGACATCTATTTGGCTGCAGCTGAGCGTATGGGCGCTCAACCTGCTCGGTGTGTTGTGGTTGAGGACAGCAAGTTCGGTGTGCAGGCCGCTCGCGCCGCGGGCATGCGCGTGCTCGGGTACGCTGGCGGGCTCACACCGGCGGCGTGGCTTGAAGGGGACCGCACGACCACTTTTACCTCGATGGACGAGCTGGTCGCTTTGGTCGGCTGAGCGATTGTGCTTCGTTAACCGACCAGGGGTTCGTTGCGCGGTGGGCGCGCGCGGGCGAATGTTTCTGCTGCGAGAAGCAGCAGGGCGAGCCCGATTGCGAGGTAGGTTGCGAGCTCGGTGACGTTGAGCGCCTCACCGAGTACGAGTGCGGCTGCCAGCGCGAGCAGGATCGGTTCGAGGTAGCTCAACAGCCCGAACAGGCTGAGCGGCAGGAACTGGCTTGCTGCGATGTAGAGCAAAAGCCCGATGGAGGCGAGTGTTCCGAACCCGGCAAGAGTGAACGCGAACTTAGGATGCGTCAGCGTGGTCAGCGTCGGGTCGTCGCCGACCAACAGTATGAGGGCGACCGGCATCACGAGCATCATCTCGGCGGTCAGCCCTGAGCTGCCACCGATTCCGGCCAATCGCCGCACCATGAAGTAGATCGGGTAACCGATCGCGACGACAGCAGTCTCCCAGGCCACCCCGCCAACCTGCCAAAACTGGTAGATGACGGCGAGCACGGCGATAATGACGGATGCTGTTCGCCAGGGGCCGAGGCGCTCACGGAACACCACTCGTCCGATGAATGCGAGAACTATCGGAAGAATGAAGTATCCGAGTGCGACAGGGAGTCCGCGACCTGCAGCAGGCGCCCAGGTGAACAACCATATCTGAGTGCCAACAATCGCTGCCGTCAACAGGAGTGCGAGACCCCTGACGGGCCGTTGGGCAATCCGTCGCGCCAAAATTCTCAGCACACGCCAGCGTCTGGTCAGGGTCAGGAACGCGGCCAGCATGATGACGGTGAAGGTCACTCGCCACCCGAACAGGACGTTCGCGGAGAAGTTCAAATAGGCGGAGTAGACGAAGACGACGGAGAACACCATCGAGGAGGCGATAGAGACGCTGACACCGAGCTGTGTTTTTCGCCCCTGAAGGTCCACGTGCATCCTTTCCCAACGCCATTCCATTGTAAATGTGCTGAGAGTTCGCACTTCGCGCCGCACGATGCTGGCCCTTTCGCCCAGGAACCGGTAATGTCGTTAGGTCGGCTCTGGACGTCGCGCCGCAAAGCAGGATGCGCAGTGAATACTGTGCACTGTTTGGCGCGAATGGGTTTGTAAGTCTGGTGGGCCGGTTCCCCGTGGTGTTTCCATAGACACCAGCACGATGGGGACTATCACAAGTGATACGGTCCTGGCCAAAGATTGCCCGGGTTCCCTCTGCGCGGAACTTATTGCTTCCGCAGCGCCATTTAGACAGCCCGGAAAGAAACATGTCCAGTTTTCAGAAGAACACCACGTCGCGCCCCGCGCGCAAC
>JBDSZO010000015.1:0-2332 GCA_039925105.1 Terrimesophilobacter sp.
CTGAGGGCAAGCTGCTGGGGCCGGCGGAGATCCGTGATCTCGCCGCGCTGCTTGATTTGCGGCCGACGAAGAAGCTTGGCCAGAATTTTGTGGTCGACGGCAACACGGTGCGGCGCATCGTTGCGGCGGCCGGGGTTCAACCGGGGGACACCGTTCTCGAGGTTGGTCCGGGCCTCGGATCGCTAACGCTGGGGGTGCTCGCTGTCGGCGCATCAGTGGTCGCCGTCGAGATTGATTCGCGACTTGCGGGGCGACTCCCGACAACGGTTGCGGCGCTATACCCCAATGCCGACCTCACCGTCCTCACCGCGGATGCCATGACGATCACCGACCTTCCCGGCGAACCCAGCCGCTTGGTTGCCAACCTGCCATACAACATTTCGGTTCCTGTTCTCCTGCACCTCCTGGAGCATTTTCCATTTCTGCGGTCGGGAATGGTGATGGTGCAGTCCGAGGTCGGCTCCCGGATTGCCGCACCGCCCGGCTCGAAGGTGTACGGAAGCCCGAGCGTAAAAGCCGCGTGGTACGGCCACTGGCGTACGGCAGGTCAAGTCAGTCGCCAGGTGTTTTGGCCGGTACCGAACGTCGACTCGATCCTGGTCGCGTTCGAGCGTCGCGCGACAGCTCTCGGTGACGAGGCCGAGCGTCGCGCCACCTTCCGACTTGTCGATGCCGCGTTCCAGCAGCGCCGCAAGATGCTGCGGCAGGCGCTCTCACCCGTGCTGACGACCCCGAGCGAGACCCTCGAGAAGGCGGGTATTGATCCGACTCTTCGCGGCGAACAACTGAGCGTCGACGACTTTCTTGCTATTGCCCGCGTCGGTTAGCCTTAAGGTATGAGCGGTGTTGCCGAACAGCGGATGAGCGACGACAAAGTCAAGGCTGCGACCGGCCGGATCTGGGACGACTGGTACGCCCTGCTGGATGCCGCGGGTGCTCCGAAATGGGATCATCCGACCATCGCGAAGTGGCTGGCCGACGCACAGGGTGTCGATGGTTGGTGGGCGCAGGGCATCACCGTTGGTTACGAGCAGGCACGCGGACGCCGGGTGCCCGGCGAACGGGCAGACGGCACGTTCGCGGTCAGTGCGACGAAGACGATCAGAGGAACGAGGGTGGAAATTCTCGAGCCAGTGCTCGCTGCACTTGCTAAGCAACTTGGCGAACCGGCATCCCTTCGACCGGAATCCAAGTACGCCACCGCCAGGTGGCAGGTTGACGGGGAGACGATCGTCGCCGGGGTGAGTGAGCCAAAGCCCGGGAGCACGCTGGTCGCGATGGAGCGGTCGAGGATTGCCAGCGCCGACGAGTTGGGCTCCGCAAAGGAAGAGTTGCGCAAAGTTCTGGACGCAGCAGTCTCTGCACTCGGATAGATCTCGTTGCGGTAAAGCGGGCCTGAACCATTCGGCTAGGTTTAAACCATGACGACCGCGGCGGCCGACAGGGTGGTGAAGGCCCGCGCGCCAGGCAAGATCAACGTTTTTTTGGGTGCCGGATCCCTGGGCGATGACGGCTATCACGAGATCGCGACCGCGTACCAGGCCGTGTCGCTGTACGAGGATGTCAGGGCCAGCCACGCCCCGGATTTTTCAGTGCATTTCACCGGGAGCGTTGACACCACCGGGCTCGTTACGGATGGCGCAAACCTGGCGATCCGTGCCGCGACACTGCTGGCTCATACGACCGGGTACCGGCAGGGGGTGCGGCTCGAGATTGAGAAAAACGTTCCCGTCGCCGGCGGTATGGGCGGTGGGTCTGCGGACGCTGCGGCAACACTTCTGGCCTGTGATGCCCTGTGGGAGACGAATCTCAGTCGGGACGAGTTGTTGGAACTCGCCGCAACCCTCGGTGCTGACGTTCCGTTCGCGTTCATGGGTGGGACAGCAATCGGGACTGGACGTGGCGATCAGCTCAGCCCGGCATTGGCGCAGGGCCAATTCCAGTGGGTGCTGGCGATTGCGGATTTTGGGATGAGCACCCCGGATGTGTATGAGGAACTCGACCGTCACCGCGAACGTCATGCTCTGGACATTTTCCCGGCTGAAGCTCTGCCCCACGTCGACACGAACGTCTTGCAGGCCTTGCGGGCCGGCGATCCGCACATGCTCGCCGAGACGTTGCACAACGATTTACAGGCACCAGCGCTGCACCTGCAGCCGCAGCTGGCCGAGGTAATCGAACTGGGTGAAGCGAACGGGGCGCTGGCAGGTCTGATCTCGGGCTCAGGGCCGACGGTAGCGTTCCTCGCCGCCGACCTGGACAGCGCACTCGAATTGCAGATCGCCCTGTCGGCCGCGCGCCACCACGTCGTGCGTGCTGTCGGACCGGTGCA
>JBDSZO010000016.1:0-3674 GCA_039925105.1 Terrimesophilobacter sp.
TGCGGGCAGAACGCCCGCAGCGACATGTAGTCGCCTTCCTGCACTTCCACCCAGTCCTGATTGAGCCGGTAGACGCCTTTGCCCTGCAGAACGTAGAGTCCGTGTTCCATGACGTGAGTTTCGGCGAATGGAATGGATGCGCCCGGTTCAAAGGTGACCACGTTGACGTGCATGTCGTAGGCGAGATCCTCGGTGTCCAGCATCCTCGTGGTGCGCCAGGCGTTGTTGGTATCCGGCATCGGAGTCGGTTCGATGTTCTGTTCGTTGCCAACAACAGCCTTCGGCGTGTGCCCAGCAAGACTCAGGTACGCCTTGCGGAACCACTGGAAGTTCGCATTCTCGGAACCCGTGTTCCACAACTCCCACGCGCTCCCGGGTGGGATGAAGGCGAAGCCGCCGGGCGTGAGCTCGTGCTTCTCGCCGTCGAGGGTGAGCGTGAGCGCACCTGCGAGCACGAAAATGAACGACTCGACCCCGGCTTCCGGCTCCGGATCGCTTGAGCCACCACCGGCCGACACCTCAACCAGGTACTGGGCAAACGTCGTCGCGCCACCAGCAACCGGACGGTTCAGAACCCAGGTGCGGGTTCCCTGCCACTCCGGCAGCACGCTGACAACAATGTCACGCAGAACGCCGCGAGGGATCACCGTGTACGCCTCGGTGACCACAGCCGAACCGGTCAGCAGATCTGACTGCGGTGGCAGCGTCGTTTGCGGCACGTAGTAGCTGTACTTCGTCATGAGTTGCTCCTCATTTCTGGTGGAGATTTGGGTGGGAAATGGTCTGGCTGAGCGACCCTGCTGTGGAAAGCTCAGGCTGGTGGGGCTGCAGGATAGGCGAGTTCGCTGAGTGCCTTCTCGTCGATTCCGGCCAGCTCGACGACCTCCGCACTCGTCGTTGCACCGCACGCAAGCCCGCGCGCGGCGAACCCGGCGAGTGCCCTGGCAGTGGCTGGTTCGTCAAGGAATCCGCTGCTGGTCTGGTGAACGTAGTTGCGCAGCCTCGCGCATGCCTCGCCAAGCCCCGCGCGGTAGAACGCGTAGGTAGCAATGAAACGGGTCGGCAATTGGGCGGGGTGAAGATCCCAACCCTGGTAGTAGCCGCGCTCAAGCGAGCGTCGCACGAGCCGCGCATGCAGTTTCCACGCCGCGTCAACGGATGCAGCATCCCCGACCGGCAGAATGTTGGTCGAGCCATCGGACAGGGTGACCCCGGTACCGGCGACGGCGACCTGCATGACCTGCTTTGCGTAATCAGCCGCAGGGTGCTCCATCGACTGGTAGGCAGCAGCAATACCGAGGTAGGCGCTGTAGTCGTAGGTGCCGTAGTGCAGGGCGCTGACCCTGCCTTCAGAGCGGTGCAGGAGTTCGGCGACCGGAACTCGCCCGTCAGCACCAAGGATCAGCTGCGGTGTCTCCATTTGCACCTCGAAGCGCAGACGCCCCTCTGGCAGCGAGTGGCTGGCCTCCAACCGCCCGCAGGCGTAGACCATTGCCTCAACCTGGGCCACCGTTGACACCTTCGGCAAAGTCAGTACCAGGCCATCCGGGAGCGGCCCGGCCTCCAGGAGTGTGCCCAGAAAAAGGTCGAGCGTCCGCAGGGCGCGCTTTCTGGTTGAGCGCTCAAAACTTTTGAACCGGATGCCGATAAACGGCGGTGCCGACCCAGCATCCACCGCCTCGGTGACGGCGCGTGCGGCGCGAAGCATGTCGGCATCCTCGGCCTCGTCACCGCGATCGCCGTACCCGTCTTCGAAATCAATCCGGAGATCTTCGATCGGCTCTGAAGCGAGTTTGTCTGCAACCCGCGCGGCGACGTCGTCGGCGAGGGATCCGACGACCCCGACTGTGGAACACAACGCGCCGATACCGCCATGAGCGTCCACCGTAGCGAGCGCATGCTGCCCCCACTCGCCGGCAACAGTAGGCGTGAATCGGTCGCCGGGCAGATACACGGTGTGGATGGGTTGCCGAGCCCCGCTCGTGCCGGGATATTCGTGGGCGAGCAGGCTGTCAGTGTTGGCGAGAAGCGCCTCAATGCGGGACAGTTCCTCCGTACTGAGCCGAATCGACTGCGCGCCCGGCACGGTCATTGGCCCTTGCCCGACTGGGCGGTTGCGAGCTCGTATGCAGGAAGGGTCAGGAAATCGGCGAATTCCTCGGAGAGGCTGATCTCCGCCACGAGTTTGCTGGCCGGGAGATAGAACTTCTCGAAATCATCCGGGTCGACTTCCGAACGAAGCCGTTCGGTCTCTTCAGCAAGCAACGACGTTACGAGCTGGCGCGTGACGGTCTGCCCGGTGTCGCTGAGGGTCACCGCGTTGTGTATCTGCTGCCACACCTGCGAACGCGAAATCTCCGCCGTTGCGGCATCCTCCATCAGGTTGTGGATGGCAACGGCGCCGTTACCGGACAGCCACACTGCGACATACGCGACCGCAACATAAAGGTTGAGCCGCAGCCCGACTTCGGTGACCGACCCAGGCGTCGCGGTGACGTCGAGCAGATCGTCGGCCGTGACGTGCACATCGTCCCGCTTGCGATCGACCTGGTTTGGCTTGACGCCAAGCACATCACCAAACACCTCAGCGCAGAGTTCAACCATGTCAGGGTGCGCGACCCAGGACCCGTCGAACCCATCATTCGCTTCGCGCGTCTTGTCTGCACGCACTTTGGCGACGGCGCGTTCAGTGATTTCGGGTTCGCGCCGGTTCGGGATGAATGCTGCCATGCCTCCCATGGCGAACGCTTCGCGGCGGTGGCAGGTTTTCACCAGAAGTTCTGTGTAGGCGCGCATAAATGGTGCGGTCATGGCGACGTCGGCGCGATCCGGCAGCGTGAACGCTTCACCGGCATCGCGAAAGTATTTGATGATGCTGAACAGATAATCCCACCGGCCGGCATTGAGGCCGGAGGCGTGGTCGCGCAATTCGTAAAGAATCTCGTCCATCTCAAAAGCTGCAGGAATAGTTTCGATCAGCACCGTTGCACGGATGCTGCCCTGCGGGATGCCGATGTAATTCTGCGAGAACACGAAAATGTCGTTCCACAGGCGGGCCTCCTGATGGCTTTCCAACTTCGGAAGGTAATAGTAAGGTCCGTCGCCGTTTTCGATCAACCGGGCGGCGCTGTGGAAGAAGTGCAGTCCGAAATCGACGAGCGCCCCTATCGCGGGCTTGCCGTCAATGGTGATGTTCCGCTCGTCGAGGTGCCAGCCGCGCGGGCGGGGGAGCACTACCGCCAGGGGGGCGTCCTCACGCAGGGTGTAGGACTTGCCTTCAGGTGACGTGTATTTCAACACACCCCTTGCGGCGTCGAAGAGTACGCGCTGCGCATCGATGACGTTGAACCAGAGCGGGCTGGCGGCATCTTCAAGGTCGGCAAGCCAAATTTTTGCACCGGAGTTGAGGGCGTTGATAGCCATTTTCGCTGGGGATGCCGGGCCGGTCATCTCCACGCGTCTGTCGATTAGTGCTGCCGGAACGGGTGCGACCGTCCAGTCTGAGTCGCGGATGGACTTGGTCTCTTCCAGGAAGTCAAGGCGGCCGGTCCTGGCCACCGTTTCTCGGCGCAACTTTCGGGCGTCGAGCAGGTCAGCGCGCGTGGAGGCGAATCGTCGATGGAGTTCTTCGAGAAAGGCGAGGGCGTCTGGGCTGACGATGTCTTCTGCGCGGT
>JBDSZO010000017.1:0-2198 GCA_039925105.1 Terrimesophilobacter sp.
AACGCGTTGAAGGTGTTCGCTGATCCTCCGCAGGTTTTGGTTCAGGATGGGCGCCAGGTCGGCGCAGTTCTCGCCGGACAGTTCGACCGCATCCTCCTCGACGCACCCTGCACGGGACTTGGCGCCCTGCGTCGTCGTCCGGAAGCGCGTTGGCGCAAGCAACCCAGTGACGTACCGGCACTTCACCAGTTGCAAGCCGAATTGCTCGAATCTGCGGTCAGCGCGCTCAAGCCGGGCGGGCTACTGGCGTATGTCACCTGTTCGCCCCACCCTGCAGAAACCCGCGTCGTTGTCGCGGAGGCCCTTGAACGTTTTCCGCTCGAACAAGTCGACGTTCCAGCCGTCCTCCAACGGGTGACGACTGAACCACTCGGCCTCCCCGACGCGCTGCACGCCCAGTTGTGGCCTCATCGGCACGGGACGGATGCGATGTTCATCGCGTTGTTGAAGAAGGTCGGATAGCGACGCGCTCGCTTGCCATTGGAGCAGTCAGAGCCGGACGCCTCCGAATCGGGCGCCTCCGAACCGGCATTTGTCACAGACTTGACCTCGCCGAGGCGCGAATATGCGCCATCTGAAATGTCCAAATTTTGATTTCCTCTTCGCCCGGCGGTCACGAATAACTCACTCGACCTCGACCACAGCTTGTTGCGTTTGAGGCACCTGAGTGCGATTTCCTTGCGGGCGGGTCTTGCGGGCATTGACGGCTGCGTGCTCGCCTGGGTGCTGTATTCGCGGGAGAGTGTCCGCGTGCGGACCGGCGTACGAGCGGCGGCAGCGAAGATCACGGAGTAGGGAAAAGACGCCGCACAACGACTACGGGAGCAGTTCGAGTAACTGTGGCCGTGCTTTCATGGCGTGGATGATGAGTTCATTTCCGCTGTCGAAGACAGGCACAACGGTCTCGAGTAATCGTCCTTGTGTGTCGAATCCTAATCGGAGTTGACGGGCAGGTGAATCGTCGTCGAGATCATCGATCCAGATGGCCCACGTGGCTGCCTGAATCGCATCCTCGGGTGTGATGCCGTGCTTGCGTGCCACATCGTGCACCTTCACGCGACGTACGACGCCAATGCTTCACGGATAGCCTCCGAACGGGTCTTGCTTTCGCGCGCAGCCCGAGCATCGATGGCTATCAGTTCCTCTGGAGTGAGCCGCAAGGCAACAACCTGTGACGGTTCGGCGCCTCGTCCTGGTCGACCACGTCCGCGCTCTTTCAGCTCGTTGACGTTGTAGCCGGCCTCGGCCTCCGCTGCCCACGCGGCGATCTGTGCTTCCGTGACCGGCACACCATTCAACGTCTCATCTGTACTCATATGTTTAATGTAATACGAAATTGCCTGCGCGGCAAGAGACCGTCGCTCGTGGTCGCCCTCTCGCGGAGAAGCTTCCAAACGTGAGTCAGTAGCCGATCCCTTGCGGACACTCGAGGCTTGGGATCGCTCAGCCCGCAGTCGAGAATCGGTATGGGTCGATCTCATTGGCCAGCGGGCTGTCCGAACGAGGTGGCAAAAGTCCGAACTTGCTTGGCACATGACAGGTGGTTGTCACGTGACAATGCGGTTCGGACAAATTGACCACATCGGACAACGGGAATTCCGCGGTTTTCTGGATTCACGTCGGCGCGAAAAAGGACAACCCACTTCGGACAGACGAGTTCATTCCGGGGAAATTATGCCTTTCTCCACGGTTACCGGGGATTGAAATCTGACGAAAAGGTGAGTCCCGAGTAGGCAGGCGCGCTGCCGCGAAAGCACGCAAGACGGAACCTTCGAGCGGCTGCGAGTGGCGAAAGATAGGCTGGAGAGATTCAGTGCGGCCAGCGTCAACTGCGCCCCATGTCGACCGCTCAGCAAGGACCCTTCACAGATGGCCGATTCTCTCGTTCAGCTTCGCGCTGATTATGACGTTCAAGGGGGAAGATCGCTCGCGCTCCCACTGGCCGGCGCAATTGTGTGGGCCGTTGTCGGTATCGCAGCGCTGTTCCTGACGCCGAGAACTTCATCCTTCGTGCTCGTCATCGGGACGGGCGCAATCTTCCCCATCGGCCTACTCCTTGCCGTCGTCCTTCGCGAGAGGCTCCTCAACAACACCAACCCGCTCGCCAAGCTCATGGGGATGTCTGTCCTGATGGTGAATCTCTTGTGGGCAGTGCACATCTCCCTGTTGTACATCGCACCGACTCTGATCTCCCTCAC
>JBDSZO010000018.1:0-3091 GCA_039925105.1 Terrimesophilobacter sp.
GGAGCACCCCACAAACGATCCCTCATCGCCTACGACCATTAGGACTCACTCATCTAGGATGAGAAAGTGAGGATTGCAATAATTGGGGCGGGGGCGGTCGGCGGAAGCATCGCCGCACTCCTGGATCGAAGCGGGCACGATGTTGAGGTGACCGCCCGCGGAGAACACCTTGCCGCGATCCGTGAGCAAGGGCTTCAGCTGACGGGAGCATGGGGCGACCATCGCGCCCACGTGGAAGCGAATCCGACCGTGACCAAAGCGCCCGACCTTGCCATTGTGACAACGAAGGCGCCGGACGCTCCTGCAGCCCTGCGGGAGAACGCTCGATGGCTGCACGGAATCCCTGTTTTGGTCGTCCAGAACGGGCTGGACGCGTTAAGTAACGCCCACAGCGTCGTGCACGACTCGGATGTTGTTGGCGGCCTTGCCGTCTACGCAGCGTCCTACGTCTCCCCCGGCTCAGTTGCTGTGACGACCGCGGGACCGATCTACCTTGGCAATGCGGAGTCCAGCCTTGCGGTCGAGTATGTCGCGGGCGTCCTTGGCGCGGCAATGCCGGTAACCGTGATTCACAATTTCACTGGAGCGCAGTGGACGAAGCTGATCGTGAACCAGATCAACGCGCTCCCGGCAATCACCGGTCTGTCAGCTCAACAGGCCATTGCACAGCCGAAACTTCGCCGCATTCTTACCGAAAGCATGCGTGAAGCGGTGGGTGTTGCACTGGCACAGGGCGTGCGTTTTGCCGCGCTTCAGGGCCTCTCCCACCGCGCTCTGCGCCTCTTCCACCTCCTTCCGACGGGGGTTGCGCAATTGCTCCCCCTCATCATGAAGTGGCGGATGGGCCATACGCCGAACCCGGGATCCACCCTTCAGAGCGTTCGCCGCGGGCAGAAGACGGAAATTGATTACCTCAACGGGGCGGTCGTCAATGCAGGCAAAGCCAACTCTGTGTCAACGCCAATCAATGCCGCCCTCGTCGCGATGGTGCACGAAGTCGAGCGGACCGGCGTCTTCCTTTCCACAGACGACGTGGTCGCCAGAGCGCTCGCGCGCTAGCAGGCTCCAACTAACACGAATCAGCGAAAACGCGCCGCGGGTGGTTCGGATCCTGATTGTCGAGAATCGTGGTAGCACGCTCACTGGGGTTCGCTTCCGCAATGTACGCGACATCGGATTCAGAATTTCGTCTGGCAATGTCGGCATTCGCGCTGTCCTGCTCAACACTTAACGGCGGCGTGCTCAACCAGATCGAATAATTCCACGCACCGGCAAGGTCAGGACGATTCAAGAAGACCCCGTCGACGATGAGCACGGCATCCGGCCCGGTTGTCGCCCACTTCGGTTGGAACACCGGCTGATCCCGTTCTTCGTCGAATCCGGTGAGCACAAATCCGGTACTGCCTCCGGTGTGGAACGGGTCGATCAGCACACGGCGCAACAAGGAATAGTCATACGCTTCGCGATATTGGGCACGGCCATCCAACCAGCCGGAGCGTTCACGATCCCGGCGTGGTCGGAAGAAGTCGTCGATCGAGGCACGATACACGTGCGATCCCTGAAGTCGTACAACGTCGGCGAGTGCGTCCGCAAATTCGCTTTGCCCTGAACCGTGCCTGCCATCGACTGCAACCATGGCGCGTCCGTGAGCATAGTTGTGCAGGATTTCGCTCGCCAGCGACTCCAGCTGGTCTTTCAATTCCGGTGCCCATCGAGCCATATCTCTAGAGTAGTCCGGTGAGTATCGCTGCCGCCGTGAACGAATGGTTCCGTGAGAACGCACGCGACCTGCCGTGGCGCGAGAAGGGTTTCAGCGCCTGGGGAATTCTGGTCAGCGAGTTCATGCTGCAGCAAACGCCGGTGGCGAGGGTTCTCGAACCGCTTGCGCAGTGGTTGGATCGCTGGCCGACACCGCAGGCTCTCGCGTCAGTTCCGGCCGGCGACGCTGTTCGTGCCTGGGGGCGACTCGGCTACCCACTGCGAGCGCTGCGGCTGCACGCATGCGCGGTCCAGATCGTTGAACGCTTCGACGGTCGGGTTCCCGACGACGTTGACCACTTGCGGTCGCTTCCGGGAGTTGGAGAATACACGGCCCGCGCGGTCGCGGTGTTCGCGTTCGGACATCGCCATCCGGTGGTCGACACCAATGTGAGGCGAGTGCTTGCGCGCGCCGTCGATGGATCCGCGGAACCGTTGCCGCCGTCAACCCGGCGCGACCTCGCCGCAATGGACGTCATCCTGCCGGCCGACGATGGTGAGGCTCGCGTGACGAATGCGGCGGTCATGGAGCTCGGCGCGATCGTCTGCACCGCGCGGTCCCCCCGCTGCGAATCGTGCCCGCTCGCTTCGCAGTGCGCCTGGCGTGCCGCCGGATATCCGGAACACCTCGGCCCACGCCGCCCGGTTCAGGCAAAATATGAGGGGTCTGATCGGCACGTGCGCGGACTGATCCTTGCCGAGCTTCGGGCGAGTGACGTGCCGGTAAGCCTCGCCGAAATTTGCGCGCTCTGGCCTGATTCCGCGCAACGAGAGCGGGCGCTGACGAGCCTTCTGGATGACCGGTTGGCCATCGGAAACCCTGAGGCAGGGTATGAACTCCCGGACTAAGGAGAGTCCTCGTCCTCATCTTCTGAATCGTGAGGCTTCAGGTAAGGGTCGGCATCACCGGCGAACTGTGCCGTTGCCGCGAGTGCGCTCACTTCGCTGTCCCGATTGGCTGCTTCGGCCAGAAGGTCTGCGATGTGTTTAGCGTTCTCCGGAATCGCGTCAGCAATGAACTCGAGGCTTGGGGTGAGGCGGGCGGTGATGTTCCGCCCCACCTCACTCCGCAGCATTCCTGTCGCTGATTTCAGCGCGGCAGCAGAATCCACCCGCTCGTCATCGGTTCCGTACACGGTGTAGAAGATGCTGGCGTGCTGCAAATCACCGGTCACCTGCACGTCGGTGATGGTGACGAAGCCGAGGCGGGGATCTTTGATCCCCTTCTCGAGTCGCTTCGCCACAATCACCTTGATGCGGTCCGCAAGCTTGCGTGCCCTGGCCGGATCAGCCATTGATCTTCCTTACCTTCTCCCGCGTTAGCGGGTCTTCT
>JBDSZO010000019.1:0-1805 GCA_039925105.1 Terrimesophilobacter sp.
GCAGTCCGGTGAGCCCCATCAATCCGCGAACCAGGAACGGGTAGCCGGGCATGAACGCCCAGGCGTTCTGGGCGACGTGACCGTCGGCCGTCATCGGCAAAACACTCGGATAGCCAGACACCGCAACAATGTGGTACCAGGTGCTGTCCCACAACTGGGCGAAGTTGAGGTAGTTCGGGTTCGGGCCCGTCCACGCGTTGGCCTTCTGCTGGGAGGCGAACCCGAGCAGGATCAGGGTGGTGACGACTCTGGACAGCACCCAGATCACGACAACCCGCAACCACCACGGCGTGGCCGCGTACAGAGCCTGTGCACGCGCACCGGCGCGAGGCCGATGGCGTCCGCGCCCGATCGGCCGGACGCTGTCCTGCTGGCTCGTTACGCCCCGCTCAGCCACGCGCGAAGCCCTCGCTCGCAGTCCACAATCTGATTGGTGTCAACGCGTTCGTCGTCGGCGTGAGCGAGCATGGGGTCACCGGGACCATAGTTGACGGCCGGGATTCCCATTGCGGAGAAACGGGCAACATCAGTCCAGCCGTATTTTGGCTTTGCTTCCCCGCCGATCGCGGCAACGAACTTCTTCGCAAGAGGCGAATCGAGGCCTGGCCGTGCACCCTCGGCCATGTCCACCAGCACGCAGTCGACATCGGGGAACAGCCCGCGGACGTGCGCGAGCGCTTCGCTCCCTGACTGGTTCGGGGCGAATCGGTAGTTCACCGTCACGGTGCACTCATCGGGAATGACGTTACCGGCGACACCGCCTGAGATCCCGACCGCATTCAACGACTCACGATAAACCAGCCAATCCACCTCAACCTCGCGCGGTAGGTAGTCGGCGAGAACGCTCAGGATGCCCGCGGCCACGTGAATCGCGTTGCGTCCAACCCAAGCCCTCGCGGAGTGTGCGCGAAGCCCTGTGGTGCGCAGTTCGACGCGGAGCGTGCCATTGCACCCACCCTCGACAACTCCATTCGTTGGTTCACCAAGGATCGCGAAGTCACCGCGAAGCAGGTCCGGGTGGTTCCTGGCGAGACGGCCGAGTCCGTTGAGCGAATCGTCGACCTCTTCGTTGTCGTACCAGATCCACGTCACGTCAACGGCCGGCTCGACGAGTTCCGCCGCCAGCTTCAGCTGAACGGCAACCCCGCCCTTCATGTCGACAGTGCCGCGACCAACCAGAAAATCGCCATCCATCCGGGTTGGCAGGTTTTTGTTGACCGGAACAGTGTCGATGTGGCCGGCGATCAGAACGCGAGCGTCGCGACCAAGATTCGTTTTCGCGACAATCGTGTTGCCGTCCCTCGTCACCTCAAGGTGTGGAAAATCGGCAAGTGCGGCAGCGATCGTGTCGGCAATCCCCTGCTCGTTCCCCGACACCGATTCGATGTCACAGAGCGCCCTCGTCAGTTCAGCAGAGGTCGTGGACAGGTCGAGATTCGGCACCCGGTCAGTTTAGCTACCCTTGGGAGCATGACTGAGACGACAGCCTGGGGCTACGGTATTGCGACGATAGCCGGTTCCACCGTGCTGGATACCTGGTATCCGTCACCGCAGCTTGGGGAACTGCCCGCCGGACGGGACCCGCACATCGCTCCTGCCGATTTCGAGCCGCTTCTTGGGGCTGACGACCGCAGGGGGGTCCGGCACGATTTCGTGACAACCCAGATCACCCTCGGCGCGGCGCCTGCGACCACCGAGGACGCCTACCTGAGGCTGCACCTGCTCAGTCACCTGCTGGTCAAACCGAACACCATTAACCTGGACGGCATTTTCGGGCAACTCCCGACGGTCGTGTGGACCACCGC
>JBDSZO010000020.1:0-7148 GCA_039925105.1 Terrimesophilobacter sp.
CGCAACGCCTGATCACCTTTTGGCACAGGTGAACTGCTTGAGCGCGAAGATTTTGGCGGATTGTGCAGGGCTGCGAGCCGATTTCAAACTTGACTCGATGCTCCGTATCGTCTCGCACTTCCGGCAGAGCCCGCTCAACCCCGACCTCGGGACGGCAGCCGAAGTCAGGCCCTATGTCGAGATGTCTGCCGTTGGTGCAGTCAACCTCGGGGATCCTTTCTCACGGCGGCCATCACTCACTTTGGCGGATCGCCACGCAAACGTAACCAACCAACAAGTTTGTAAGCCGCGTGCCGTCACCACCCATCCCAAGCGAGGACTCTGAAGGAGAGCGAATATGCGACAGAACATTTTGGAACTCAACGGAGTTGCCCACATCGCGCTCACGCCGTTCGACAGCGACGAACAGGTCGACTTCGCGGGGATCGCCGCCATAGTTGAGACAGCTGTAGACGCAGGGTGCACCGGGATCGTCCCGTTGGCAATCATGGGGGAGGCCCACAAGCTGTTGGACAGCGAGCGCGACAGTGTTCTTCGTGCCTATGTGGATGGTGCGGGCGACCGACTTCATGTGATCGCAGGAGTCACCTACGAATCGACAGTGGTCGCCACGGCTCGCACCGTTGCAGCATCCAAGGCTGGCGCGACCGCTGTGATGCTTGCACCGCCCCGAAACAGTGGAGTTGGGCTTGGGCTGCTGGAGCACTACCGGCAAGTTGCGTTGGCGAGCGACCTGCCCGTCGTTGTTCAGGACGAACCGGTGACCACCAATGTCGTTATGCCAGGCTCATTCTTCGGCGATTTAGCGCAGATTGACGGTGTGTTCGCTGTCAAAGTGGAGGAGGCTCCTAGCCCTCCAAAGGTGACTGCGGTTTTGGAAAGCGCTCCTGATTTGCTCTGCTTTGGTGGGCTCGGTGGCGTAAGCATCTATGAGGAGTTGAACAGAGGCGCGGTGGGAATTATGACGGGCTTTGCGTTTCCCGAGATACTTGCCAAAATTTGCACTCTGTTCCGCAGCGGAGACCGGGATGGTGCCCGAGGCGTATTCCATCAGTATCTACCCATCATCAGGTTTGAAGCTCAGTTGGGCGTCGGTGGCGTATCGATCCGCAAACAACTCTTCTTCGAGCGAGGCATCGTGGGGACCCCAACCGTGCGCGCACCATCGAAGCCTGTTGACACGAAAACAATTGAGGAACTCAACGAACTGATCGACGTCCTGGATCTGCGAGCCACAATTGGTTGAGATCCTGCGCGGCGCGCGGCCGTTCGCTGACCCGGATCGCGGCCCGATCGACCTTGTCGTCGACGACAGCCAGATAGTCGAGGTGACGCGCGCTGGCAAGGCTAGTGGTGGCGTCGTCGTTGACCTCGATGGCCTTGAATTAATGCCCGGCAGTATCGATGCGCACGTTCATCCGATTCACGATGAAACATTTGCTTCAGTTGGTAGTGCAGCTGTCTACGGTGGCGTGACGACAATTTGCAACCAGCTCTACCCAGCAACGGGAGAGTCGTCGTCTGAAGCAATTAAGCGGATGTCTCGCGAAGGTGAGCTTGGAGCGGCCGACTTTGCCGCCCACGTACGCTGGGATCGTTCGAGAAGATACGAGGATGTGGTGGGCGCTGCTGACGCGGGTGCCATCTCCATCAAGGTTTTCCTTGCCCACCCAGACAAGCAAATGCAAAGCAGTCTTGGAGACTTGACTACTGCGATGTCCTACGCAAAGCAAGCTGGACTGCTCACGCTCGTACATGCTGAGCTCGGCGACGTTGTTGATGAGCTTCTTCGCGTGGGCATCGGCAAACAAGACACTGTTCAGCACATGAACGATTGGCGATCCACAGCCATTGAAGGTGCGGCAGTGCGGGCCGCCGGCGTCATCGCTGGAGCAGTAGGCGCACCCCTTTACGTCGTGCACACTTCGTGTGAAAACAGCATGCGTGAAGCTACCGCTGCCCGAGGGGCCGGAGTCGAATTATATGTTGAGACATGCCCGCACTATCTTTTCCTCGACGAAAACAGTGCTCCTCCTGGTGGACAAGGGTTCGTTTTACCTCCACTGCGCAGCCACACTGACCGAGAATTCATGCGCAGGATGACGGTGGCGGGCTTCGTGGACACGATCGGAAGTGATCACTGTGGCCACGGTCCAGCATCCAAACCCGTAGACAAACTGGCGGGTGCAAAAGCCGGGCTACCGGGCGTTGAAGCAATGGTTCCCTTAGTCATCGACGCTGCTCTGGGAGACGATCCTTGGCTCTCGCGTTCACGAGTGGAGGAGGTCTTGTCGTCCAACGCTGCTCGGGTTTTCGGGCTTTCGCGCAAAGGCTCGCTTAAGGTCGGGTGTGACGCTGACATTGTGGCGATCGACCCATCTGGAAGCAATGTGCTGCACGCCGTCGATCTGCACGACGCCGCTGGATACAGCCCCTATGAGGGAACGAAGCTTCGCGGTCGCCTTAACAGCGTGTGGCGACGAGGCGAGCTTGTAATCGACAACGGCGCCGCATCCGGATCGGGTGGGGGGCAATATGTGCGTGGAGGCGGACGACTCCGCAGCCGAGGCAATCAGCCCAATTAGCGGCTAAGCGCCACAGCGAAAGGAAATTAGCATGGATCTGGGCCTGAAAGCTCGCGTTTACATTGTGACGGGTTCAACCAGCGGACTCGGTAAGGCGTGTGCCGCTGCGCTGCTCGGAGAAGGTGCCCGAGTTGTAATCGCGTCTCGCGACCAAGCTCGCGTTGACGCCGCGGTCGCGAACTTCGAAGAGCGCCATCCGGGCCAGGTTCGTGGGGTGGTAGTGGACCTCATCGACCCCGAAGCGCCACACAGTCTTGTGAAGTCTGCTCTGCAGGGTTGGGGGCAAATTGATGGCCTGCTGGTGAGTGGAGGTGGGCCGCCGGTTGCTGGAGTGATGACCGCAACCGATGAACAGTGGAAAGATTCCTTTGACACAGTCTTTCTGGGGCCGCTCCGTGTCGCGCGTGCGGTTGCCGCGAAGATGAGTGCCGGTGGTTGCATCAGCATGGTGCTTTCCGGGAGTGTGTATGCGCCGATACCGGAACTTGCGCTGTCCAATGGGCTGCGGCCAGGGCTCGCAATGGCCCTCAAAACGCTGTCTGATGAGCTAGGGGGAACGGGCATCCGGACGGTTGGGCTGGTACCGGGCCGCATTGAAACGGCAAGGACGATTGAACTTGATTCTGCGCATCCGGAGGTTTCTGAGCGACGAAATAAGGCGATCCCCACTGGACGGCTCGGGACACCAGAAGAGTTCGCCCGCGTCGCGGCCTTCATGCTCTCCCCCGCAGCGTCGTACGTGAATGGCACGTGCGTTGTGATCGACGGCGGGGCAAGGCGCTCGTTGTAAACGAAGCGGCTGCGCTGCACGCGTGGCCGATTCTCAAACCTAAAGGAAAGGAAAGAATGATGGATCTTGGAATCAGCGGCCGTGGTGCTCTTGTGCTCGGAGGTGGGGGAGGTTTGGGGAGTGCAATTGCGAAGTCCCTCGCTCGTGAAGGCGTGAAGGTCGCCGTGGCGGACCTTGTTGAAGCGGCCGCAGACAAGACGGTTGCAGCTATCCGCGAATCAGGCGGCGAGGCCACTGCTGTGTCGTGGGACCTCGCGGACCACGCGGCGATGGAATCGACAATGGATGATTTGGAGAAGTCCCACTGGTCGGTCGACATCTTGGTGAACATCACCGGAGGTCCACCGCCCAGTCCGGTCACTTCGCAGACCGAAGAATTGTGGAAGGACCAGTTCAACGCGATGGTACTTTCAGTGATCAGGCTCACCGATCGACTGCTCCCCGGAATGAAAGAGCGGGGATGGGGTCGAATCATCACGAGCACGAGTTCGGGGATACTAACGCCGATCCCAAACCTTGGGCTTTCAAATGCACTCCGTTCTGCACTCGTGGGATGGTCGAAAACACTTGCCCGTGAAGTTGGAGGGTATGGTGTCACTTCCAACCTGGTAATTCCGGGGCGGATCGCGACTCGCCGAATTGTCTTCCTCGACGAAGCGAAGGCGGAAAGAGAAGGCAGGGCAGTTGAGGATGTGACAGAAGAGAGTGTCTCGTCGATTCCAGTTGGCCGGTACGGTGAACCGGACGAGTATGCGGCAGCCGTGACTTTCCTCGCGAGCGCATCTGCGTCGTACATCACTGGAGCTTCGATTCGCATTGATGGTGGCCTTATCCCTTCGGTGTGACGGACTAGGTCGCGACGATGTCGGCCGCGCTCACCCTTGCTGCCACCGTTCTGGACCGTGACTGAATTTTGACCTCATCTGTGATCGGGGTGCCCGGTTCGCAGGAAGTCATAGCAACAAGCAAGTCGGTTATGGCGAACGCGACGGTAGACGGTGTCCAAGTGGCGTCAGGGCTCATGGAGATCGTTGAGGGCGACCACTTCAGCTCGGTGAGTGCGACACTCTGCAAGAAGTTGGGCGAGCTGTGGCAGCCGGGTAGGTGCTCTCATGTTTACCGGCGCAGGCGGAGAATTGCGTACCTGCATGGGTGCATGTCGGGGCGTTGATCAGTTCTGCAGACCTATTTCCAACTTGGGCCTGCTGTATGAGCGGAGCGTGACGCCGCATCGAGATAAATCGGTCGACGCGGGATTTCGGCGGCAGTGGTCACCGTTTTCGATCGAGATTCCCTGGGCAAGCATAGGGAACATCCGTCGCGGCATAGTGTGGGACCGCGGACGTCACCCTGAAAGGTGCGAGATCACCGCTCACCCGCGAGATCCCAGGGATCTCCAGCGACTCCTCGCCGTCAACCTGCGCGGATAAGCCGTGGCGGTCGAGGAGCGGCTGGATGTTTTATTGCCAGTGATCCCGCACGGGCTCGTCCAAGTTCACCGCACGTTGTTCGCTGGCCCAGGTTGAAAGTGCTCGAATGGACGGGGTAGAACCGGGCACAAGAATTGGGTATTTGATATTTGATGATCTTCTGCGTATTTCATGGGCCAAAAGTGAAGTTTCGCGTGTGTGATTGCAACGTAATAGGTCTTTAGTGTACTGTTCGAGAGAATGAGCAGTACAAGTTTTTTATGTCAAAAATCTTATTGTCCACAGCGGGCACAATGTTGTGAACCCAAAGGAGAAGCTATGCGCAAGTCCAAAATGATTGGCATTTCGACCGCAATTGTGCTTGCCGCGATGGTCACGACAGCATGCGCTGGGCCAGCACCGTCCGGCGGGGCGTTTGATGGCGACGTTGTGGACACAGGGAAGTTGACATTCTCAACTAGTGGCAATTACGCGCCGTTCACGTTTCCAGACTCGTCGGGGGAGGTGACTGGATATGACGTAGATGTATGTTCGGAGATTGCTCGAGGACTGGGCCTCGAGCCGGCACCAGTAGTTGTCACTTTCAACCAGACCATCGCGGGCGTGGAAGCCGGACAGTATGATATGGCCTGCACTGGGGTGGCGTTGACGCCCCAAAGAGCGTCTTCAACGAGTTTTCACGTTACGGAACCGACTGGTGTGGGCGGCACAGGCATGGTTGTGATGGCTGACAGTCCGTACCAGTCTGTGAAAGATCTGCGCGGAAAGCGGCATGGAGAAGCTAGCGGTGCTTCTCAGGGTAAAGACGTTGTTGATGCTGTTGATGGTGACATCATCACGACGCAGTATCCAGGTGCTGCAGAGCAGATTCTGGCGTTGAAGTCGGGGCGCATTGACGTGTTTTCGGTAAATGCATTGGTCGCTGCCTACTACGCCAACAAAGACCCCGAGTTGCGCGCATTGCCTCCCATCAATCCAGGGTCGCAAGTCATGGTGGTGAGTACAAAGAGTGATGCTTTGCGTGACGCCGTGAACGAGCAGATCAATAAACTTTGGGAAGACGGAACGCTCGCTACGTTGCAAAAGAAGTACTTTGGAGAGGTTCAGGAACGCCCCAAGAATTAGGTCAATGCGAATAGTGACGAATGAAAAGTCGCGAAGGGAAGGGCGTAAATCGTGGACTTTTCCGTAGTATTTGACAACCTTGATCTCTTGATCCCAGCTGCAGGACTGAGCATTCTGCTGACTTTGATCGTGATTCTAATCTCGACTGTCTTTGCGTTTCCTCTCGGGATTTTAAGGCAGACCAAAGGCTTTGTGGCCTGGCTAATTGCGGGTTTTAGCTGGACGATGCGTGCATCCCCAACGCTCGTGCTGCTCTACTTCGTCTTCTATGGTTTACCCCAAATTGGAATACTCGTTCCCGCCGTGGCTGTGGCGATCATCGGGCTCTCGGTGCAGGCTGTCGGCTACGCGCTCGAAGTTGTCAGGGGCGGTGTGATGGCGGTCGATCCCCGTCAAAAGGATGCAACGAAGGCGCTTGGAATTCCAACAGTGACGGCGTGGCGAAAGATACTTCTCCCGCAAGCACTCGTTGCAATCATCCCTCCGTTTTTTTCCAACTCGATTCTAATTTTACAGGCCACCACAATCGCTTCTGTGATCACAGTCCGCGAACTAACTGGAGAATCGAACAATCTCATTGGGTTGACCTACAGGGCGATACCTGTTCTAATTTTTTCGGCCATCATCTACTTAGTGCTGGCCTCCATTCTCACTGGGCTCCAGGCTCTGTCCGAACGGCGATGGGCCATACCTGGTGTGAACACCTACCCAAAGCCGAGTCGTAGCTGGCTTGGCGAACTCCGTATGGATAGCGACGCTGAGGTAAGCGCCGGCCCCTCAAGTGGGGAGAACACCAGATGAACGGTTGGGAGCTACTGCCAGCGGTGTTGAAGAACATCACGGGTACGCTGGCGCTGACTGGAGCAGTCATAGTCGTTTCTACTCTCCTTGCACTGTTGCTTACTCCACTCACGCAATCACGTAGGTGGTACATCCGGCTTCCGTTGAAGAGCTACACGTATATTGGACGGGCATTACCCCCATTGACGTTCCTCTTTGCAGCATTCTTCGGATTAGCGGCGGCCGGTGTGCGGGTGGTTCCGTTCACAGCAGCTTTCTTAGCGTTTTTGGTGTTCGCTACCGCGTACAACATTGAAATCCTGCGGGGAGGACTGGAAGCGGTGCCTGGCGGTCAGTCGGAGGCAGCGCGCTCGCTAGGCGTTGGTCCCGTCCTAACCACCGTCAGAGTCCTATTTCCTCAGGCTTTGCGCATCGCTA
>JBDSZO010000021.1:0-18691 GCA_039925105.1 Terrimesophilobacter sp.
TGTGATCGACGTGATCAGGGCGCCAGCCACTGCGAGACCCGCGATCGCGACAACCGCGACAAGTATGGCTGCCGGCACCGCCCCTCGCGGGGAGGACGTCAACACGACAGTCCACGCGATGAGGATAGGCGCCGCGAGAAGCGGAAATTTGTCACGGGAGCCAGGCGGGAATCGCCAGTCCGAAGCCGAGGAAGGCTGCACCGGGTGTAGACCATGCTGTGGTGATCGGCAATCTTAGGAGGCGAACACGCCCTTCAGTTGCTCCCACGATGATGCACGAATGTACACCGGGATTTCATCGATCGGTACCGCACGAGAGACGACTTGCTCCCCCGCGTGCTCTTCACCGGTCCACGCATCCACCCAAGCTCCCTTGGGAAGATAGGTTTCCCAGGTTTTCACACCCGGTTCTGTGACTGGCGACACAAGGAGGTCGTTTCCAAGCAACCACTGTTGCGGCCTCTTCCACACTTCAGCGTCATCCGGATGATCGAAGAACAACGGGCGCATCAATGGCGCTCCAGTGTTTACCGTGACCCGCGCCTGTTCGGCAAGGTAGGGAATGAGTCGCTCTCTCAGCTTTACAAACTTTCGGAACACCGGAATAACCCGCTCGTCATCGTTTTGCTCGGCGATATTCCACGGAGTTCGGTCCGCCGACGGCTCACGGTGGTGATTAAATTCTGCGTGGTATTGCATTATCGGAACGAACGTCGCAGCCTGGGCAGAACGGAGATAGAGTTCGCCATCCGGAACGGGTCCGGAGAATCCGCCGAGATCCCAACCCCAATAGACGATGCCGCAGGATGCCGCCGAAAGGCCGGCATTGAGGGACCAACGGAACGCTTGCCACGTTGAGTTTTCATCCCCGGCCCAGAACGCGCCGTGTGACTGGCTGCCCGTGAAACCAGCGCGGCTGAAAGTCACCGGGGCTTTGCCCGCAGACTCCAAGAGGGCGCCGAAAGCGCGTGCGTAGTGCACGGGGAATACGCTGTTGCCTTCATCGCCGTACATGCCGTCGAGGTATCGAAGATCACGCCCCCACGCGTGCTCGCCACCATCCGTCTTGAATCCGTCGATGCCGAGCTCCTCGACGAGATAGCGACGCTTTTCCGTCCACCATGCTGCAGCGCGCTCATCGCCGAGATCAGGCATCAACCCAAGCGGGAACCACCAACCGCGATTTCGATACGGTCGAAGTGATCCGTCTGGCGCTACCTCCTGCACAAGATAACCACCACGAATTGCAGCATCAGCATCAGCTCTTGCTTGCCCTGCCGGATGAGGTCGCATCTTGAGGAGCGGGATTTGCCACAAGTGGATCCTTATCCCTCGACGGTGCAACTCGTCGACCATTGCCTTCGGGTCGGGCCATGCGCCCTCACGCGGGAACGTGAAGTCCTCCAGTCGCAGCGGGCCGCCGTCTTCAGCTACCTCATACTCGGCGTCCCGCCAGACCGTGAATGTGCTCTCATCGCTCCACGCCTCAATGACGACGGACCCCACAGGAATATCGTGTTCGCGGTGGAGGTCAGCCTGCTTCATCACCTCGGCCTGGGTATTCCACTCGTTCGCACTCGCCCACAGTCCGAAAATCCATTCGGGCAACTCCTTGGGTTGGCCGACATCGTCGAGGAAGGATGAGAGCACTTGTGTCGGACAGCCGTCGTAGAACACCGTCTCCAGAATCTCGTCACTAGCGGACGCCGCGTCAACTTCAGCCTCAACCCAGATTCGATCGGCCTCCGACTCTCCGATGTCGAACCACACTCTGCGTGATGTGCGGACGTGAAAGCCCCATCCGTCGCCTCCGATGACATGGGCGAATGGCATGGGCAGATAGGTCTTTCGCTCTTCGCCCTGATTCTTGTACTGCTCAAACACAATGGAATCAAGGCTCGAGCCGCGATGATCGATGGCGTCGAAACGCTCGCCGAAGCCGGCCACCCGTTCTCCCGGAGACAGTCGAATCGCAAATCGAACTCGGCGCAGTTGCTCGCCATCATCGAGAACAGCCACCGACTGCGTGTCTACGCGGCTTTTCCCTGTCGCCTTCAATGCCGTTGGCGACGCACGCCATGCGGCAGCCCGAAAATCGAACCATCTGGTCGTATTCACGGCCTTGCCGTGACCAACAAATCGGTATCGGTAGCTTTCGCCCGGCTGTAAATTGTCCAGGGTGAGTTGCCAACCACCCGATGCGCGGGCGAGTCGTGCTTGAGCTGACGCGAGGTGGCCTCCGTCGATGGCCTGACCACGGGAATGCCTCTGAGTTGGTTTAAGCGCTATCTCTTGAGGTGCAGAACCAGTGCGAACGATTTCGCAAATGACGGCTGTGACGTCACCTGTTGCGCGAACTCCAAGTGTGACAGGAGCGTTGGCAACTGGATCCACCGGCCAACGCTGTTCGGTGTCAATCGAGTACGGGTGGCCGGAACCATGTGGGTGGTGTCGAATCATTGTGCTTCCTGCCCTGCCAGCCCCAACTCGACTGCCAGTCGAATGTACATCGCGTGGGTCCATAGCAAGGGGTTTGCCACCGAACCCCAACGGTCGACCCACTCCTGGTAGCGCGACGTATCCAACAGGTCTCCAGCAACCTGTTCGGGCATCCAGCCGCCTTCGTTTGCAGTTGCACCTGCCCAACGCAGTTGAGCGATCGCCCGCTCGCGAAGGCCGATGGCCGCGAAATTGAGGCCCAACAGGCAACTAAGAAGGGGCCACTGGCCACCACCGAAAAACGTGTCTGCGAGATAGCGATGGACTCCACCGTCAACGTTCAGTTGATCATCGATCGCCTCTATGGTGGAGAGCCCTAACGCGCTTCCCGGCTCGACAACTCGAAGGGGAACCACGACCGCCAGCAAGCTCGCGTCCACGGCATCACTTCCAACCCATTTGGCCAAGTGGTCGTTGCCTACTCCACGGTCGAGGATGAGCTGGGTTGCTGATGCTGCGGTTCCTGAGGCGAGCGCAATTCTGCTCTTATCGAGGATGCCTGAGCGGGAAATTGACTTCATTCCTGCGGCGATACACCCGAGCGTGGACACGTGCACTTCACCAGGATTCTCCTCCCACCAGTCAAAGCAAGGGCGTTGCCACGAGCTTGCGAGGTAGTCGACGGTGAGCTCGATCGCTGGACGCCAACGCTCGAGCGAGAGCCCATGTCTGCCCGCATGTTCGGACACTGCCCAAAGCCAAGTGCCATAGCCGTCGAGCTGGAAGTCCCACCAGTCATCGTCGCCGTCGCCGCCAGCAAACGTGAACCTGGTCGGGAGCATGTCTCGGTCAGGTAGTGGACTTCCCTCGATCGCGCCCCTGACAATGCGGTCAACATCCGCCGCGCGCGATTCGAGTACTCGCGAACACCAGTCGAAGAACCTGTTTGCGGACTCGACTTCGCCCACCGACGACATTCCGTCGGCAATGAATGCTCCATCCCGGAACCAGCAGTAACCACGGTACGCCGAGAATGTTGGGCTCGCCGGGTAAGCGCCGGACTTGTCTTGAAGATTGACGATCAGCCGGACACTTGTCTTGACGAGTCGCGCGACCTCTGCGCTTTCACTGTGACCGATCTCACTCGGCAGGTTAGGCATCTCTGAAGAACTCCCCATTGTGCACCGCTCACGGTGCTGACGACGTAGGGGGTCCCAAGGCCGAGGTGGCCTCGGGACCCTTTGCCCTTTCACGAGGGCGAATCGAACTGCAGTGAGGGTCAGCCTCCGGCGAGAACCGCGTTGATGCGCGTCTCCGCAGAAGCAAGCGCCTGCTCAACGGTCTTGCGACCGGCCTGCGCTTCCACGAGTTCCTCACCCATGATGTCCTGCATTTCGCTTTGGCCGTGTGCTACGACCGGTGGAAGTGCGATTCCATCAAGCGACTCAAAGACAGCCTTACGGTTCGCAGGTGCACCCTTGTCGAGGTAGGTGGCAAGAGCTGCCTCGTCGGAGATCGGCGGAAGTTCCCAGCCCGAATCGAGACGGGCCTTCACCATGGTGTCGGATGACGTCATGAACTCGACCCACTTTGTCGCAGCAGCAACGTTCTTCGATGTTGCCGAGACTCCGATCGCGTTCGAGAACACAGCGCTTGCCTGGGTGGTGTTACCCGGTTCGACCGCGATGTCCCAGTTTTTCGGGGCATCCGCGAAGGAACCGAACACCCAAATGCCGGTGTGGACCATCGCGAGCTTGCCATCCTTGAACAGGTTCGTGTCGAAATCCGGGGTTCCCTGACCATCCGCAATCGTCGGCATGGTCGTCCCGCTCTTCTCAACGAGCCACTTGGCGGCTTCGACTCCCTGAGGAGTGTTGAAGGCAACCTTGGTCTTGTCAGCGTTCAGGAACTGGCCGCCGTTCTGGGCAAGCACTTTGTAGTACTCGTAGAACGACACCGGCTGGTGGTCTCCCCAGGTGCCCTTTGACTTATCCGTCAACTTGAGTGCCGCCGCCTTCTCGTCAGCCCATGTCCAGCTACTCGTCGGGTAGGAGACGCCCGCAGCATCGAAGAGGTCCTTGTTGTAGTACAGGACGACATCGGAGAACGAACTGGGGAGCGCATACGAAGTGCCATCCGTCGAATAGGCCTTGAGAAGACTTTGACGATACGCGTCTGGATTCGACACCTTCAGCCCAGCAAGCACGCCATTCGCCTGGTACGAGGCGTAGTTCGAATACTCAATATCGAACGTGTCGGAAACCGTGCCCGCAGCCAGGTCGGTTTGCAATGCGGTCCCATAATCGCTGTACGGCAGAGTGGTGACCTTTACCTTGATGTTGGGGTTTGCTTTCTCAAAGGCATCAACAATCGCGGCGAGGTTCGCTTCATTCCCATCGTTGGAAATGAAGTTCGTGTAGGTGATGGTGACGGGGCCGTCGGGTTCGGCCGGTGCCGTTGCGCAACCGGTCATTACCAGCGCTGCGGCGCCCGCCAGACCGACAACGGCCATGAGCTTGCGTTTCATGTGAGTGCTATCTCCTTATTTGTGGTGGGGCTCTCGGGGATCACTTGATTCCTGAGCTTGCAACGCCCTGAATGACGTACTTCTGAGCGAAGATATAGAGCGCCAGCATCGGGATGACGCTGACAACGGAGCCGGCCATGATGACATCCCAATCCGAGATGTATTGGCCCTGCAATCCGGCAAGTGCGATCGGAAGTGTTTGCAACTCTGGCGCGCGCAGGACGACAAGCGGCCAGAGAAAACTGTTCCAACTGCCCATGAATGCGAACACGACGAGCGTGGCAAGCGCAGGACGGATGTTAGGCAGGATGATCGAGAAGAAGATGCGGAAGTGACCCGCACCGTCGATCGTTGCCGCTTCGTCCAGCTCCCGAGGCACCTGGTTGATAGCCTGCCTCAGCAGGAAAATGCCGAACGCCGACGCAAACGTGGGAAGCAGGGCGCCGAGGTACGTGTTCAGCAGCCCAAACGTCTTGAGTTCGACAAAAAGCGGCACGATGAGCACCTGCAGCGGGATCATCATGGTGGCGAGGTACACAGCGAAGACGGCTGTCTGACCGCGGAACGGCAGCCGACTGAACGCGTAACCAGCAGTTGAACTCGTGACGAGCTGGACCGCCGTGGTGATGACGGCGAGCAGGATGCTGTTGAGGATGACGAGCGCAAACGGGCGCTCCTGGAACAAGCGGAAGTAGGCCTGAAGCGACGGATTCTCGACGATCAAGGATGGCGCGTTGGTGAGGCCGGCACCCGGAGTGATCGATGTGATGATCGTCCACAGGAACGGGAAAAACATGATGAGCGCGCCGACGATGACAACAACGTGCAGTGAGATGAACGCCGTGAGCCGTGCCGGGCTCATGCGCGAGCCCGGTCCGGTGAGCGTGAATGCGGCGTCAGCCATAATTGACCCACCGCTTCTGGCCCCGGATCTGGATGACCGTGACAGCGAGTACGACGATGAAGAGCATCCACGACAGCGCGGAGGCTTCGCCCGCACGCCCATAGCGGAACGTCAGGTCATAAATCTGTTGAACGACAACCTGGCTCGCTCCGGCCGGGCCGCCTCCCGTCATGGCATACACCTGGTCGAATACCTGGAAGCCATTGATCAGTGAAATCACCAGAACGAAGAACGTCGACGGTGTCAGCAAAGGGAGCGTGACACTGACCGCGCGGCGCCACCAGCCCGCCCCATCAACTTTCGCCGCATCGTAAAGATCGGGTGAAATCGCCTGGAGGCCTGCGAGCAGGATCACCATGACGAAACCGAGATCCTTCCACGCCGAAGCAAGGATGATGGAGGGCATTGCCCACACCGGGTCCGTCCACCAACCGGGGCCGACGATCCCAAAGAAGCCGAGAACGGTGTTGACGATGCCGGTACTGGGGTTGAGCAGCCACCGCCACACAAGTGCGACAACGATCCAACTGGTGATGACGGGTAGAAAGTAAATGCCGCGCAGGAATGAGCGGCCCTTGAGCGCTGTATTGAGCGCGAGGGCGAGAGCGAGTCCGCCGATGTAAACGAGCGGGAGATAGCCGGCGATGTAGTAAACGGTGTGAAGGAAGACGTCGCCGGTCCGCGGATCCGACAGCAGCTTGGTGTAGTTGTCGACGCCGACAAACGTTGGTGGCAGCAACAGGTTCCACTTGGTGAGGCTGATCCAGGCGGCGGCCACCATGGGTCCGAGAGTGAACATGAGCAGCGGGATTGCGCTCGGCAAAAGGAACGCGAGAACAGTGAGCATGTATTTGATTCGCCGCGATCGGGAGGCAGAGTCACTCACGGGAGGGTGGTGACGGAACCCCGGCTCCTTGTCAAGCAGGGAAGTCTGAGCGCTCGAAAGACTCATCGTCGTGCACTCATGACACGCTCGCTGCGGACGGGGACGACTGCTCAACAAGGCGCTCTCGCACCAGGCGACCCTGGTCCCCGGCAATGTCCTCGGCGTCGAAGGGCGTCGCGAGCACGAGAGCTGCAGCTCCCTGAGCCCAACTCTCGTCCTGCCAGGTCTCGACCTCCACCGCTACACCGCGTCGGCTTGGCACGAGAGCGGAGCGCAGAGCCGGCTCGAATCCGTAGGACCAGTGCTTCCAGCTCACTGTTCCCTCTCCGAGAACGATGATGATCTCGGGATCGAGAGTGTGGACGATACCCGCAAGGGAACGGCCGAGAAGATGACCGGCATTACTGAAGATTCGGGTCGCGCTCTCTTCTTCGGCATCCGCGGCAGCACGGAGCGCGGAAATGCCGCTCTGCTTGCCAATAACTCCGTCGCGATGGGCGAGCCCAACAAGCGCATCCTGCCCAATCAGCGACTCGAGGCATCCGTGATTGCCGCAGCTGCAGAGCGGGCCGTTTTCAACGACCGGGATGTGACCAATTTCGCCAGCGCCACCCGCGAACCCGCGTAACACCACGCCATCGACGACGATGCCAGCGCCCACTCCTGTTCCGATGGTGATGACCAGGAAGTTCTCGTGGTTGCGACCGATTCCGTAGAGACGTTCTGCAACGGCAAGAGCATTGACATTGTTCTCCACCAGAACGGGGAGCTTGAGTTCGCGTCGAAGCGTTGCGCCCAGTGGCACCTGGTGCCAGCCAAGCTGGGTCGATTCGACCACACCGCTGCCCTGGCTGTCTACCGATCCAGGAACTCCGACACCAATACCGAGGAGCGGTATTTCACTCCCTCCTGCGATGAACCGACGCAACAGGGTGGCGAGGTCAGTCAACACCGTCATCGTGGATGCGTCGAACGGTTCGATAGCCGAGCGTTGAACCGTGCCGTCGATTCCCACCTCGACGAACGCCACATGATCGGCGACGACTTTCACACCGATCGCACGGCCCGCGCTTGAGACGAGGCCGAGCATCCGTGCAGGTCGCCCACCCTGGGAGGGAGAGTTTTCAAGCTCCTGCAGCAGACCCTCGGCCAGGAGGTCCTTAGTGAGCTGGGTCATCAAGGCAGGTGAGACGTTGATCATCCGCGCAAGATCAGCACGTGATGCTGGCCCGTGTGCACCGAGACGCGCGAGGATGGCAGATCGATTAACGTCGGTACGTCCGGTGGAGCGAGTCGCCATTGAAAACCCTTTATTTAGTCGTGAACAAACTATAGAATGAAGTAATTAACTTTGTCAACAACCCGCAAAGGCTGGCCATGGCCCAACTCGGCCCATTCCAAGAATTTCTCGATGATCTGGCAACGACCGCCCGCTCGCATCCGTTAGTGAAGGGATTAGTGGCGTTCGGCTCGACCGCCGATGGCACTCGACGAGACGAATGGTCTGATCATGACTTCGCCTTGCTCACCACTCCTGGAGCCGAAGGCAACTTTCGACACGACCTTTCATGGCTTCCCCACGCCGAGGAGATCGTTCTCTCCGTAGTTGAGCATCACGGCGGGGTCAAGGCGATTTACCGGAACGGTCATCGAATCGAGTTCGGCATCGCCGATATTGACGCGTTCTCGTTGTGGGCGGGCGCTCCCGCCGAGGTGATCGTGGGCGGTTCGGATGTACGCGCTGCAACAGCAACGGTGGTAGGGCACCGCCCACTCGGAGACACAGACCCCGCGCGCGACATTCGCCTCATGCTCACGCAAGTGCATGCCGGTGTGGGTCGAGCCCGACGCGGAGAAATTTTGAGCGGATCGAACCTTGTGCGCGGCGAGGCTGTTGACCACCTTCTTCGCGCGGCCGCTGCAAGGCTAGCCGGTGACACAACACGTTTGGACCCACTCGACCCGCGTCGACGATTCGACCGCACCTTTGTACAATTTGGGGTTCGGATCGAAGAAGCAATGCGGTTACCCGTTGAGGAAGCAGCGCGAGCCATTCTCGATTTGGCTGAAGACCAGCTCGCCTCTGGCTGGATTGACTTCCCACACGCCGGGCTCGCGACGATCCGAGAATATTTCGACTGGAGCTAGGCGGACTTCTCGCGACGCTCCGCCTTGCGTGGGACGATCGTTGGCGCCGCGTTCGCGATGACCGTCTGCTTGGTGATGATCACCCGTTCAACATTGTCGTTGGATGGCACCTCGAACATGATCGGTCCGAGCACCTCCTCCATGATGGCGCGCAGGCCGCGCGCACCGCTCTGCCGCAGCACCGCAAGATCCGCGATCGCCTGGAGCGCATCATCCTCAAACTCGAGCTTCGCACCGTCGATCTCGAACATTCTCTGGTACTGACGGATAAGCGCGTTCTTCGGGACGGTCAAAATCTCCATGAGGGCTTCCCGATCCAGCGGCGACACGGTTGCCACCACGGGAAGTCGGCCAATGAACTCGGGGATCAGCCCGAACTTGTGCAGGTCTTCCGGCAACACCTCGCTGAACAGGTTCACGTCGTCGCCCTTGCTATGCAGTGGGGCGCCGAAACCGATCCCCTTCTTGCCTGCACGCTGGGAGATGATCTCCTCAAGCCCGGCGAATGCACCGGCAACGATGAACAGAACGTTCGTTGTGTCGATCTGAATGAACTCCTGGTGCGGATGCTTGCGCCCGCCCTGCGGCGGGACAGACGCGATCGTGCCCTCAAGAATCTTCAGCAGCGCCTGCTGCACGCCTTCACCGGATACGTCACGCGTGATCGACGGGTTCTCGGCTTTGCGGGCAATCTTGTCGATCTCGTCAATGTAGATGATGCCGGTCTCGGCCCGCTTGACGTCATAGTCTGCAGCCTGAATGAGTTTGAGCAGGATGTTTTCGACATCCTCGCCGACATAACCGGCCTCGGTCAGCGCTGTCGCATCCGCCACCGCAAACGGCACGTTCAGCCTGCGGGCAAGCGTCTGGGCCAGGTAGGTTTTCCCGCACCCGGTCGGCCCGACCAGCAGAATGTTGGATTTAGCGATCTCGACATGATCGCCAACCGCTTCAGCCGGCATGATCGTTTTCTCGGCACGCACACGCTTGTAGTGGTTGTACACGGCAACCGAAAGTGCACGCTTGGCCGCCTCCTGGCCGATCACGTACTCCTCAAGAAACGCGTAGATCTCCTTTGGCTTCGGCAGTTCGAACTCGCTTGTCGCCTCTTCGCCGGACTCCGCAAGACGTTCTTCGATAATCTCGTTGCACAACTCGACGCACTCGTCGCAGATGTACACGCCGGGGCCGGCGATCAGCTGCTGCACCTGCTTTTGGCTCTTTCCACAGAAGGAACACTTGAGCAGGTCGGCGCTCTCGCCTATCCGTGCCATGGTTGCCTCCCTCGCATGGTGCGGACCGCAACTCTGCGCATCCCCACGTCGTTCACTTAAGTGCTTCGAGCCTAACCCGATGAGCGGACACTGGTGAGCACCACGACAATTTGTGGCTTCGGCGCGCCGCCTAGAATGGTGGTGCGAGCGGTGAGATTGCCCACTCGCCTAACTACCAAGTCGCTTAAAGTTGGGTTATCGGCATGACACGGTGGGCACGCGTCGCCCGGGGGGTGACGGCCGCCGCAGTTTCCACGTCTATCGCTGCGTTCTCCCACTACGTCGCCGGAGGGATGCTGCCGAGTGCTGTCGGCTTGGCCCTGTGTCTGTCGTTCTCTGCCATCGTCTGCATCGCACTGGCTGAAAAGCGGCTGTCGCTTGTCCGACTCGCGGCGGCAGTCACCGCAAGTCAGGCGATGTTCCACGGGCTGTTCGGGATGCTGTCTGCACCTCTCGCGTTCGCTGGATCTCATGGCGGCCATCGTCACGGTGAAATGGCCATGCCCGTCGAAGTTGCACGGTTCGGCGATAGTGTCCCTGCCGGGGTCGCCATGAGCCACATCGATCCTCCTATGTTCGCCGCGCATGTTTCCGCGGCCACAGTGACGCTCGTCGTCCTGAGCTATGGCGAGCGCACCGTGCTCGGGGTGTTTGCACTCGGTCGCCTTGCGATAATCAGCATGTTTTGGCGGATTACATCCGAGCCGCTGCATCCGGCGATTAACGCCCGCGCGACGTCGACGAGCGATAGTTTGCTGGTTTTGTATCCACTGCGGATGCTGTCGCCCATGCGACACCGCGGCCCACCGTTTGCGCTCAGTGCCTGACCTGCGGCACACGCCACTTCATCGCGCACTTGCGCACCACCCCTCACAGCTTTGCCGCGCACTCGCGCGGTTGAAAGGAAGACCATGAGATCTTTCGCAAAACTCTCCGTCGCCGCAGGCGCCGGACTGCTCTTGGCCCTTGCCGTTCCGCTTGCGACGTCGGCGCACGTCACCGTCTCCCCCAATGTCGCCTCCGCGGACTCGTACGCGCTCGTGACCTTCAAGGTGCCAAACGAGTCGGCCACCGCAACGACGGTCAAGATTGAGGCGGACTTCCCAACCGACACACCGTTCTCGAGCGTCAGCTACGTTCCAGTCTCCGGGTGGAGTGCAGAACTGGTCACGGAGACTCTCCCCAAGCCGGTCAAAATTGGCGAGAACGAGATCACCGAGGCGGTCACCAAAATCGTGTGGACCGCCGACCCAGGCGTCGGAGTTTCTGCGGGCCAACTGCAGTTGTTCCCGGTCAGTCTCGGCCCGGTTCCGGATGTCGGAAGTGTCGTGTTCACTGTCAACCAGACCTACAGTGACGGCACGGTGGTGTCCTGGTCTGAAACCGCAACGGACTCCAACCACCCGGCCCCGGTCCTGTACGTGAATGACCCACCTCCCGGCGACCACCATGCCGCTGACGGCGGTGACGACCACGCCACTGCGGGTGGCGAGAGCGTCGACCATGCCGCGACCCCGGCCGGTTCGGCATCCGATCCCATCGCCCGCGGCCTTGGCATCAGCGGCCTCGTACTCGGCGCTATCGGGCTTGTTGCAGCGATTGTTGTATCTCGACGGAAGACGGAGGCTTAGACGATGAGGAGTTTCAGCGCAACGGCCCGGCAGGTCACCCTCGCTGGAATCGTGGCAGCGGTGGCGGTGCTCGGGCTCGCCACCCCAGCGCACGCACACAACTATTACGTCGACTCGACTCCGAGTGAGAACGACGTGCTCACGAACCTCCCGGACGAGTTCGTTGTCACGACGAACGACAACCTCCTCGATCTTGGTGCAGGCAACGGTGGTTTCCTGTTGGAGACTGTCGGACCGGACGGCCTCTACTATGGCGACGGATGCGTCACGGTGAGCGGCCCGTCCGTCACGACGACCGCTGCGGTCGGCCCTCCAGGTGCTTACACACTGAACTGGCAGGTCGTGTCGACGGACGGTCACACGGAATCGGGGGTGGTCCCATTCACCTGGCAACCCCCAGCAGACTACGTCGCCACCAGCACAGGCTCTACCTCACCGCCGAACTGTGGCGGCACCGCCGTCGCGCAGGCTGCCACCCCCGCACCGGATGCCTCAAGCGAATCGAACACCGACATCCTGTGGATTGGTGGCGCAATTCTTGCGGTCGCCGTCGCCGGGATTGCCACATTCCTACTTTTGGGCAGGAAAAAGAGCACGTAGGTAGTGCACTGTCGCTCCTACTTCTCGGTGATGGCGGCGGGAGTGTTCTTCCTGCTGGTGAGCACCTGGTCGATCAGGCCATACTCGAGGGCTTCGGCTGCGTTCAAAATGTTGTCGCGGTCGATGTCCTTGTTGACCTGTTCCGGGGTGCGGTTGGAGTGCGAAGAAATGGTCGCCTCCAGCCAGGTGCGCATCCGCTGAATTTCTCTGGCCTGAATCTCGATGTCCGATGCCTGACCGTGGCCGGCATCGCCGGTGGCGGGCTGGTGGATGAGGATGCGGGCGTTCGGAAGAGCGAGACGCTTTCCTGGCGCACCGGCAGCCAGCAACACCGCGGCAGCGGATGCTGCCTGCCCGAGGCAGACCGTCTGAATCTGCGGACGGACGTACTGCATCGTGTCGTAGATGGCGGTCATCGCGGTGAACGAACCACCTGGTGAGTTGATATACATGACGATGTCGCGGTCCGGGTCCTGGCTCTCCAGCACGAGAAGCTGCGCCATGACGTCATCCGCTGACGCGTCGTCGATCTGAACACCGAGGAACACAATGCGGTCTTCAAACAGTTTTGCGTACGGGTCCTGGCGCTTGTACCCGTAGGCCGTGCGCTCCTCGAAGGTGGGCAGGATGTACCGCGACTCCGCGGTCGGGCGCGCAAGGCCAGAGGGCGTGAAGCGCTGCCCCGAGATCATTGAAGGGTTGGTGAATTCCATGTGCTGTGTTGTCCCTACTTCTTCGCCGGGTCGTCGTCTGTGCCGCCGCCGCCGACGACATCCGTCGCGAATTCGCGGAGATGGTCGACGAAGCCGTATTCGAGTGCTTCCTGGGCGGTGAACCAGTTGTCGCGGTCACCGTCTTCAATGATCTGCTCGACGGTTTTGCCGGTCTGTTCGGCGGTGAGTTCCGCCATGCGCCGCTTCATGTCGTTGATGAGCTTTGCCTGGGTCTGGATGTCGGCAGCGGTTCCACCGAACCCACCGGACGGCTGATGCAGCAGCACGCGAGCGTTCGGGGTGATATAGCGCTTGCCTTTGTTGCCGGATGACAACAGGAACTGCCCCATCGATGCGGCCATGCCAATGCCGACGGTGACGATGTCGTTCGGCACGAACTTCATGGTGTCGTAGATCGCCATCCCTGCGGTGATCGATCCACCCGGCGAGTTGATGTAAAGGAAGATGTCACGTTTGGAGTCCTCAGCGGCCAGAAGGAGGATCTTCGCGCAGATCTCATTGGCGTTGTCATCGCGCACCTCTGAGCCGAGCCAGATGATGCGGTCTTTGAGGAGTTGATCGAAAATGCTGCTGACCAGTGCCGGTTGGGCCATGCTGTAGCGCTCCGTTTCAGTTTTCGCTGTGTGTCGAATCTATCGGAGCGCACGCACGGGTATTGCGGTGTTCGCCGTAGGCTAACCCTGCGGCGAGCCTAAATGCCCTGCCGCCGCTTTCACCATGACGACTGCGGGGACCGCTAGTTGTGGTCGTGGCCTTCGTGGTCGTCGCTGCTTGCTGGTGAGGCGTCGATGAGGATGTCGCCACCGTCGTTGTCGGTGCTGGGGATGAATCCGGTGAGGTCAACATCCTTACCGTTGGTGTCAACGACCTTCGCTTTGGACAGCACCGTGGCCAGTGCTTTTCCGCGGGCGACCTCGCCAACCATGCTGGGGATCTGGCCGTTCTCGTCAAGCACCTTGATGAATTCGCCCGGCTCCATCTGGTACTGGGCTGCACCCTGCACGAGGTACTGGGTGAGCTCATCCTGGCTGACCTTGATCTCTTCCGCCTCGACGATGGCGTCGAGCAGGATCTGGCTGCGGAACGTCTTCTCGCTCGACTCGGCCACCTCGGCGCGGTGCTCTGCGTCCTCAAGGCGGTCCTCGTTTTCGAGGTGACGGTGCACTTCATCTTCGACGAGCTGTGGCGGCACCGGGATCTCGACCTGCTCGAGCAGCTTGTCGACAACCTGGTCGCGTGCGGCGGTGCCCTGGCCGAACACTTTGGACTTACCGACCTGCTCGCGGATGTCTGCCTTGAGCTCGTTGAGTGTGTCGAATTGGCTGGCGATCTGAGCGAAGTCGTCGTCAGCGGTGGGGAGTTCGCGCTCCTTCACGGCAGTGAGGTTAATGGCGATCTGCGCATTCTCGCCTTCGTGGTCGCCGCCCATGAGCGGTGCCTCGAAGGTTGTCGATTCGCCGGCGCTCAGGGAGTCGAGTGCTTCGTCGATGCCTTCGATCAGTTCGCCGCTGCCAACCTCGTAGGAGATGCCGCTGGCGGTGTCGACTTCTTCGTCGCCGATGGTGGCTTTCAGATCGATTTGTACGAAGTCGCCCGTCTTGGTTGGGCGGTCGACGGTGACGAGGGTGCCGAAGCGACTGAGCAGGTTCTGGAGTTCTTCGTCAACCTCAGCATCCGTCACCTCGAAGGCGTCGACGGTCAACTTCATTCCGTCCAGCTTTGGAAGGGTGAACTCCGGGCGAACGTCGACCTCGATGGTGACGATGAGGTCGCCGCTGAAGTCTTTGACGTTGGGAAGCTCTGCGATGTCCGCTTCCGGGCGGCCGAGCGGGCGAATCTTTTCCTCATCGGCGGCTTTACGGTAGAAGGTGTCGAGGGCGTCACTGACGGCATGGTTGAGCACTTCGCCGCGTCCGACACGTTGATCGATGATGGGGGCAGGGACCTTGCCCTTGCGGAAGCCGGGAATGTTGACCTGTTCTGCAATGTGCTTGTAGGCGTGGTCGAGGCTGGGCTTCAGTTCGTCGGGGGTAATGGCGATGGTCATCTTTACGCGGGTGGGGCTCAGGCGATCGACGGTGGTCTTCACGATTTCAACTTCTCCTTGTGTTGTGGTTCTGGGATGCTGTGGACTGGGTTTGTGTCGGGGCGACAGGAATTGAACCTGCGACCTCCCGCTCCCAAAGCGGGCGCTCTAGCCAAGCTGAGCTACGCCCCGTACGAAAAGGATGTCCGGCCAGAGCTTCGGATGGCGCTAAGCGCTCACAGAAATTGGCCTCGGCAAGTCTAGCCGACATATTTCGGGTTCTTCACGGGGCGGGCAGGCTCCCGGTACTGGCCTGTATTAGGATTGCAGCGCACTGTTGGTTTCACGGCGCGCAATGAGCGCCAAAAGCCTGCCATTGCGGGGATGTAGCTTAGTGGTAAAGCCTCAGTCTTCCAAACTGATGATGCGAGTTCGATTCTCGTCATCCCCTCCGCTTTCGGACCCGACCACAACCGCACCGACGTCGCAAACCTCGAGTGGATCCCCCAAAGCTGATCGCGCTATTTCCAGGACAATCACCTCGACTGGGGCGATTTAGCGGCGATCTTGAGGGCACACTGGATAAGCTGAGAGTCCCAATGATGGGCTAAGGACCACCCATGCTGAGTCAGGCTCGAGCGATCTTATTGCGCCCAGCAATTCGGGCTTGGATGCAAACATCCAGCAACACGTGGCGGCACTTTCCTCGGCCCGAAGACGAACCTCACGTCGAGGTTGACGGACCCGATCCGATCCGGATACTCATGATGGGTGGCGGACCTTCCGTCGGCTACGCGGTTCTCACGCACCAACTTGGTCTCGGTGGCCACCTCGCGCGACAGATTTCTGCCCTCACCGGTCGAGGTTGCCAGCTCGACATCGTAACAAGTCCCGACATGATGATTCACAACGCACCCGATCTGCTCCACAAACAACGCCTCGACGATTACGATCTGCTCGTCACAACTTTTGGCGGAAACGAAGCACTCGCGCTCATGTCGACTCGAACCTGGCGTAATCAGACGAGCGCAATGCTCGCCGCTATTCACAATTCCGATGCTCGCCCCAATTTTCACGTCTTCATGATCGGCATCTCGCCGATCTCCACCATCGTGAATCTGCCCTCGACAATGGCGTCAGTCGTCGATGACCGTGTCACCCGATTCAACTCCACGACAGCTCGACTCGCGTCCATTCGAACCAACCGCAGCTTCATCCCCCTGACGGCCGCGTCCATTCGAATGAGCGATGTGAGCGGCGCAAGTGCCTACACAGAATGGGCGCGTCAGATCGTGCCTGCAATGTCACCCGTTCTTCTCAACTCTGGCGAGTAGACCGGTCATCGACTGCTCCACTTACACGATTCCCCGCTCGTCTCCTTGTCGCACCAACCAAAGGTGTTTTTGGCGATCCGCGCCTAGTGCACGTGGCGGTGGTGCGCGTCCGGATAGTGCTCGTGCTTGTGCGTCAACGCTTCGTGCGGATGCTCGTGTCGGTGCCAGGCACCCGCAGCGACCGGCACGCCGTCAGGATGCTCATGCTGGTGGTGCTCGTCGTGAGTGTGCCAGTGGTCGTGGGTGACGGGAACGTGGGTATGTTCATGCTCGTGCCGCTCGGTCAGGTGCAACCACACGCCCAGCCCCATAAGTATGAACGCAACTCCGAGCGGCCACGAGATGGACTCCCCCAGCGCTATGGCAATCACTGTGCCAAAGAACGGTGCGACCGAAAAGTATGCCCCCGTGCGCGCGGTGCCGATGTGGCGCATTGCGACAATGAACAGGGCTAACGAGACCCCGTACGCAAAAAGTCCGATAATCATTGCCCCCGCGACAGTCCAGACCCCGGGAAGGCTTGCCCCCAGCAGGAATGCGAGAACGAGGTTCACCGGTCCCGCGACCGCGCCCTTCACGGCAGCCAGCCAGGTCGCGTCGTTGAGCGCAACCTTGCGGGTGAGGTTGTTGTCGAGCCCCCAGCACAGGCACGCTCCAAGGATCGCGAGGGCTGGCCACGGTGAACCGAAATTCGCTCCAGACGGGATGCTCAGAACCACAGCTCCCGCCACGATCGCGACCATGCCAAGGGCGATACGTCGATCGAAGTTCTCCCGAAAAACAAACCAGGCGAGCGTCGCCGTGAACACTGCTTCGGCGTTGAGGAGGAGTGATGCGCCGGATGCCGGCATGTTCGCGAGCCCGACCATGAGGAGTACCGGCGCGACCAGCCCGCCGAAGAATACGGCACCAACAAGCGGAGCGATCTCGCGCCGCTGAATTCGAACGCGAGGCGCGCGACGGATGAGACGCCATGCCATCAGCCCAAGGCCTGACCCGGTGTAGAGCAGGCCCGCCAAGAGCCACGGGCTCACATTCCCGAGAAGCAACTTCGCAAAGGGGGTACCTGCGCCGAAAAGTACGGCCGATACAAGCGCGGCCTGCACGCCAACATGCTTGAGACTTTTCACGTGCACCATTATCGCCCGCGGCGGTGGCGAAAGAGTTCGGGAACGCAGTTGTTCAGACGGTAGCGAGGAGCCCTGCCACAGAGTCGAGCGATCCGGGGACAAGGCGGAAGTACGCCCAGGTCCCGCGCTTCGAGCGGTCAAGATATCCGGCATCCACGAGCACCTTCAGGTGGTGGGACACCGTCGGCTGGGAAAGTCCGAGTGGCTCAGTCAGGTCGCACACGCAGGCTTCGCCATCCGCGTGCGCGGCCACCATCGAGAGGATGCGCAACCGGGCCGGATCCGCGAGCGCTTTCAGCGACACCGCGAGGCTTTCCGCGTTCCCCGATGACAGAGGCTCCCGTGTGATGGGCGCACAGCACGACTTCAGGTCGCGGATGGGGAGTAGCTCGGTTATCGTCATGCGGCAATCATCCCACATATATTGACAGCCGTCGATATATAGAGCGATACTTGCAATATCGACGACGATCGATGAAGGAGGTACTGAATGAACGAGGACTGTGTCTCCGGGGCGTGCTGCCCCGAAGCCTGCACCACGGGCTGTTGCAACTCAGGCGGCTGCTGCTGATCAGCGTCTGCCGAAAGGTCGGTCTTCGCGGCACGCGCCGCGGCGGCCGATCCGACACACGAATTCTCACACTTCGTTTTGCTCAAGTTGCCGAGCTCACCGACGTTGTGACCTGGCAGGTTTCCCGCCGTGCGATTTGTCCACAACTCGGCGCAGCAACGTCACTTCATGCACCGCGGCCACTAGCCTGAAGCCAATCGAGCAGGGGAAGAGACCTCATTGACTGACGACACGCCCGACTATTCCAGGTATGCCGGCCGAGTAGCCTTTCCTCGCGGACCGCAGGACCTCATTGGCGCCACCACCTGCCCCGCCTGCTTCACAGTGTTGCGCACCACCGCCTGCGCACAGTGCGGCCTCGACCTTGGACATCCGGCCGCAACCGAACTTCACAACGCCTCACAGGTGACCGCTGCCGGACTGGAGAAACGCCTCCAGATCATCGGGCGGATACGGTACGAAACCGCGCTGGCTGTCGCGGCGGCAC
>JBDSZO010000022.1:0-3505 GCA_039925105.1 Terrimesophilobacter sp.
CGAGGAGTGCATCCGCCACCGGCACCGGCAGCATCTCCTGCACGTGGGTCGGCAACGATTCGCGGATTTCGCGCTTGCTGAGTTTCGGAACGGAAAGGTCTCGAACGAGCACCTTGGAGTTTCCGACGCCCAGCACAACATTCTTGCTGCTGAATCGCGCAGCACTCCACAGCTGTTTGAGGGCTGCCGAGACGGTGTTGGTCTCGAGGACTTCGCCATTTCTGACCGCACCCTCGGGCAACGGCATGGTGTAGAAGCGCGACACCGACGGGCGCTTTGTTCCGACGCCGGTGACTTCCACCGCCCTGATAGCACCGGAGCCGATATCGACTCCGACGATTTGATTGTTGGCCATCATTTCCCCTAACTGATTCCAAACAGGCCGAGATACGTCCCCATGATGTCATCCCCGAACAGGATTCCGAGCCAGGCGCCCAGTAACATCCACGGACCGAATGGCACTGCAGTCTTGCCGGAGGCCCGACGCAACGCCACGAGAACAAGCGAAAAGATCCCGCCGAGCAGGAAGGCGGCGAACGCTCCGACCACTATTGCCTGCCATCCGAGAAAACCGAGGAACAGGCCAAGCAGGCCCGCCAGCTTGACATCACCCATTCCCATCCCTCGCGGGTAGGCGAAGGCGAGCAGATAGTAGAGCGCACAGAGGGCGACCGCACCGATTGCTGCGCTCAACAGTGCCGCGAAGTTCCCGGCGAGCACGCCGGAGGCGCCCAAAAGGACTGCGCCAACAAGGTAACTGGGGAGCACGATTCGATTGGGGAGGGTGTGTGTATCGATGTCAATGAGCGCCAGGGCAATGGAAATGGCGGCGAGGTAGACGTAGGCAAGCAAGGCGAGGGCGGAAGCAAACGATGTGGCGATATTTGACCACGGTGCGCTCGGAAGCTGAGTGGTGAAGAACCAGAGGACTACCCCGGCGAAAGCAACTCCCGTGCCAAGTTCGACAAGCGGATAGCGAACCGATATTGCTGTGCCACAGTCGCGGCACTTGCCTCGCAGCAACAGCCAGGACAACACGGGGATGTTGTCCACGGCGCGAATCGGTGAGGCGCATTGCGGACACGCACTTGGCGGCGAGACTATTGACCGCTTGGCTGGCACGCGGTACACCACAACATTGAGAAACGAGCCAATAAGCAGTCCGAATGCACCGACGATCGCCGTTGCAACACTAGCCATTGTTCACGTCTCGCATGGAGATAAGTCCACCGGGCTGCGGCTTGGTTATTGTCGGCGGCACCGGAGCCCCGTCGAAGTTTACGCCAGCCGCTCCGACCTGAACGAAAGTGAAGCTCGGGTTGTTCTGCGCATAGCTGTATTGGCCTGCGTAGATCTGTCCGTTCCAGGTGAAACCATTCTTGCCGTCAAACGCGCACGGAGTGTAGAGCAGTGCCGAGATAGGTGCACGCACCTCGAAGGTGTTTTTGACCGTGAAGTTCCCCTGGGTTGGTCCACAGGTCGGGGAGTTGTCGCCTGCTGGGCCGTTGTCGGGTGTGATAAACCACAGGCGGTAACTCGCCGAGCTCGAGGATTTGAAGACCAAGGAGTTCACTCCGCCGAAATCGAACTGATTCGCGAAGATGACAACGTCACTGGTGAGGCTGACCGTGGTGTTGTTGTTTGCGGTGATCCCGGCTGGGCACGCGAGCGCGTTCAGGATGAGGGGATAGCCAGATACTGTCCCACCAAGGTTGCCGGAATTCACCTTGCAGCTCGACGGCATCGTCTGCACTTCGTAGGGTGTTCCCGTGCTTGTCTTCCAGTCGAGGGGCGTGTAGGTGAGGTTCACCCATTCCGGGATTGCCGGAACCGTCGGGCTCTGAGTGTAGGTTCCTCCGACGCGCGAACCGGGCGGATTTGGCGATACTGAACCCGCAGTGAGGTCGCCGCCGATTCGGCCGGATCCCAGGGCCGCAGCGCCAGTGACGACCGCGCTTCCCGTCACGGTGCACGATCCACCGAAAGCCAGGTTTCCGCGAATCAAAATGCTTCCGTTGATCACACCGTTGTTCTTATCGCAATTCAGTATGCCGTTCTTGACGATCAATCCTGTCTTGCCGCCCTCGGAAAGATCCAATGCTGAGTTTGCCTCGATGACAGCACCGTTGTACAGGTACATGCCGACGCCGCTCGGGGTCACCCCGGGAACCAGGTACTGGAACACTGCCTGAACGATGGTTTTGTCTCCAGCTGACACCCCGGATACTGCCGGTGCGGCTGCGGTCCCTGTCGAAGTGAGACGCACCTGGGAGGTGAGCACATTGGGGCATCCGGTGACCCAGCCAGCTCCATTATTGCGCTCCACAGTTACACGGTATGTGGGCGAACCGGCGGAGACGTAAACGCCTGGAGTTGACTGCGAAGTGCAGTTGCCAACGCTGTACAGTCCTGCGCGCGCTTTAACAATGCCGGCGTCGGCGGAGGCATGCGATTGAACGGAAGCACGGGAGAATGTACTCCACCCCAAACCACTCACGACAGAAGACAGGATGAGCGTCGTCAGAATGAGGCCGATGGCGAACACGCCGAGCACCGCGACCAGCGCGGAACCACTTTCAGAATTGGTGGGAACGAATCGTTTTAGAAACATGTCATACTCCCTGATGCTCCCGCCCGGCTGGTTGCCGAGGTTGAAATATCGATGGGGCGGTGGACCCCGTCCAGCCCGAGAATGGACATGGACAGTCGTTCGTTGAGTGCGCTGAAGATGGCGGTGCCGGACACCGGTTGCACATTATTTGCGAGCAAAGTCCACGTGGCCAGCTCGCCAGCCGTGGGTGCGAGGAACGGGCTAGCCGATATTTTGTACCGAACCGATTTGTCTGCTGCAGAGTAATACCAGGCCACACAGGACCAGTTGATGGTCGCGCCGCTGCTGGCTCGGCGAGCGATTAGGAGTTGGTCGTTCCCTACCGGCGTTGAAAGCTGAAAATCGGAAGAATTGCGGATGCCCGTGACGACTGAATCCGCCACGAGTTGTCCATTCGTCGAGTTCTGCGTCATGCCTGTGACGGTCTTCGCCGCTGTTACCGCACCGAAGATCATGCCGCCGGCGATCGCAACCACGAACGAGAGCAGCAGTGCGTAGATGAGGAGTTCGATGAGTGTGATGCCACGCTCGTCGGCGTTGATCGCCCGGATCTCCTGGATTCTGCGCTTCACGATGTCACGACTCCGCAATGAAGATATAGGTTGTCGTCGAGGTGACGACCACTCCGGTGTCCTGTCGAGTAACGGTTACCGTCACCGGAACCGAAACCGGGTTTTCAGGAGTAGGAGAGCAGGAACCGACGGTCGTGGTCATTGACAGGACGACCTCACGAGCATCGGTGATGTTTACTGAGCCCGGAGTCAGTGCACTGCAGGTCTTCCAGCTTCGGGCCCGCTCAAGCTCGTTGTTTGCGAGCTGAGTCGCCGTTGCAAGAGTCGCATTGGATGAGGCTTGCCGAAGGCCGTTGACAAGCACCGGCACCAGGGCGGTGGC
>JBDSZO010000023.1:0-1503 GCA_039925105.1 Terrimesophilobacter sp.
CCCCGACCTGAGGAGCGCAGATGGTGTCAGTACCGAGCGGGATCGTGCCTCTCTTCCTCCGCGCGACACGCAGGAACAAGGCGTACGTCTCCGCTGAGGCCGCACACGCACTCGTCACAAAGTTTGCGATGAATCCCAGGCCATTCGGCCCTCCCAAAAGACTGAGGTCAGACGTGCACGTCGAAGTGCGGCACGACGACAGTTGGCCGGTCTACATCCTGACCCCCACAAAAAGCGCACCGGTCGGGAGCGTCGTCTACCTGCACGGTGGCGGATGGGTGAACGAAATTGTCTCACAACACTGGCACCTGGCTGCGCAAATCGCCGCCGACGCCTCAACCGTCGTCACCGTGCCGATCTATCCGCTCATTCCGTTTGGAACTGCCGAGGACGCCACGAACGGTGTCGTCGCCATTGCCGAAGCGAACAGAGCCGCCTATGGCTCGGTCGTGCTCGCAGGCGATTCAGCGGGTGGCCAGATCGCGCTCTCCGCGGCCATGGCACTGCGCGACCTGGGAGTCACGCTTCCGGCGACCGTGCTCATCTCCCCGGCCCTGGATTTGTCGTTGAGCAATCCGCGCATCCCCGAAATTCAGCCGTCCGACCCCTGGCTCGGGGTTCCAGGTGGCCTCGTACTTGGCGACTATTGGCGTGGTGAGCGAGAACTGAGGGACCCGGTCGTCAGCCCGCTTTTCGGGAACTTCGAAGGGCTCGGCCCGCTCACCGTGTACAGCGGAACCCACGACATCCTTAACCCGGATGCCCGCCTGCTTGTCGCGAAGGCCGAAGGCGCCGGCGTCGCGGTCGACTACACCGAAATGCCTGGGCAATTGCATGACTACCCGCTTTTCCCCACCGCGGTCGCGGCATCCGCCCGCCGCCACATCGTGGCCAGCATCGAGACAGCGTTGCACGTGCTCAGCAAGAGAACGCCCGGATGGTAACTGTTCCGGTTCGTCACCTTTGTGCCCGAGCGATCGAGAACATTGGCAACAAACGGGAACACTTGGCCGCCGGCTGGCGCATCCGCTCGTTGCGACAGGCGCCGTGCGGCAGAACAGAACCGTGGTGTCGCGCGCGGTTGCCTCGGCTGGCGGGGCTGACAGGGCTCAGCGGTTGAGCGCGAAGAGAGAATGTGCTGGTCGGCCTTCGACAAGGTCGGCAAGGATCCGACCGACAACAGGGCCGAACTTGAACCCGTGGCCCGAAAACCCAGCACCGACCACAATCGGCCCTCGTCGGTCAAGCACGAAGTCGTCCGTCGGCGTCGTTGTGTAAGTGCAACTAATCGGATCGAAACGGTCCGGATCCGCACCGGGGACCCACTCCCGCACGTAACGCCGAAGGTCCTCCATTTGCGTAACCTCGTACTCGAACGTGCGCTCGTCCGGGTCCGTGACTGCGCCGACACCGTGCCAGCCGACCTTGAACCCCTCAGGTGGTGAAAATATTCCGTAGATCGTCGAACGAAAATAGTCGTCACGGGGCATGAGTTCTGCGGTC
>JBDSZO010000024.1:0-2781 GCA_039925105.1 Terrimesophilobacter sp.
AAGGTTTCCACCGCATCACCCCAACGATCGTGATCGAGGGCAGCCGACAGATCAGCCGTGTACGCCGCGGCAGATCCTGAATCGTCCGCGTCCCGAAACGGCGGCTCATACAAGGCCATTCGGTTGATTCTGCTCGGCCCGAGGTTCTCGGCGGCCCTCAACACGAGTGCTGCGCCGGAGGAGAGCCCGAAAAGGCACGCGTTCCCTCCAGCCTCGGTGATCAGGGCATCGATGTCTTCAATCTCGCGCTCGACTGCGAAAGGCAGGGTGTCGCCGCTCCCGCCGCGACCGCGCCGGTCGTACAGGTAGACCGTAAATTGGCCAGCCAACTTCTCGGCGATGGGACGCATAGGGCCGGAGTCGCGAAAGCACATGGCGCCATCGACCAGGATCACCGCTGGCCCGTTTCCCACGGTTTCGTAAGCGATCGTTGTGCCGTCCTGGGAAGTGAGGTGTGGCATGAGTGGTTCCTTTACTAATCGTTGAACGCTGAATTTTTTGTGAGAAACTACCGGCCAGGAATTTGCTGCAGCGCCCACGAGTTGCCATCCGGGTCGCTGAAGTAGACGTAGAGGATTCCGCCCATGTCGTCGATGGACGAGACATCCACTCCTCTTTCAACGAGCATTTCACGGGCCGCAGCGACGTCATCCACCACCAAGTGGAGTCCCTTGACCGGTGCAGCATCGGGGGTCAATATCCCCACACCGAACACGACCGAGCAAGCCGAACCGGGAGGCGTCAATTGCACGACCCGCATCCCGTTGCCGGGTTCGACATCGTGATCAAGCTGGAATCCGACCTTGTCGACGTAGAAACCTTTGCTTCGCTCAACATCAGTAGTGAGAAGGGGAACCAATTCAAGTCGCATGTCCATCCGTAACTTCTACCACGACATCCTTGAGATTTTCGAGCACTGCCTTCAAGCACTGAATTTCGAGCACCTACCGTTTGCGGCATTTTCGTGGAGGATGGGAGAGTGAAGCTCAAGCTGGACCTGCACGACATCTACAACAAAGGTGTCGACATTGAGCGCGCGTTGAACGACATCATCGAGGAAGCGGTGGCAAAGAAGGCGCCGCTCATTGAAATCATCCCGGGCAAGGGGTCTGGCGCGTTGAAGAAGCGGGTTCTTCGATTTCTGGATCAGCCCGACATAAAAGCCCAGTACCACCGTGTCGAAAAGGACTCCAAGAATTTCGGTCGCGTCTTCGTGCACTTCCGTTGGAAGTAGTCGGCGTCACAAGCGATTCACGCTACTTTTCGGTTAGCTCCCGAGGTCGCGTTGGAAATAGAGGGGTCCGCCCGTTCGATGCGTTTGTGCGAACCCCGCTTTCTGCAGCACGCGTTGGGACGCGAGATTGTCAACTGCGGTATCCGCTCTTATCCGACGTGCCCCGCTCCTTTTGGCGAATTCGATCATGGTCTTGATGGATTCGGTGGCGAGCCCCTTGCCGCGTTCAGCTTCGACCAGTCCGAAGCCGACCTCGACGGTCCCTTCGGAATCCGGCGGGCCAAAGAACCCGATCCCGCCGATCGCAACCTCGGATATTCGTAACCGCATTTGGTACAGGGTGAAGTCCGTTGGAGTATTGGTTGCTGTTGCCAGCACTCTGAGCGGGTCGAGTTCGGCGTCCAGCGGATAGTCCGGATGCCACGAGCCGCCGCCAGGACTCGGGCCATCGCGACCCGACCCATCAACGATCGCCTGAGCCTCAGACTGCTCGATTCGATGAAGTATCAGGCGCAGCGACTGGAGTTCCACAGGGTCAGTGTCTCCCGAATTCCTGGGGCAGCGCTGCGCGGAGTTGGTTAGTCTTCCGGTGTGGCAGTCATTGACCTCAATAGTGACCTCGGCGAGTGGGAACTCGGCGACGAGACCGGCGACGACGCTGCATTGTTTGGCATCGTCACCAGCGCAAACGTCGCCTGCGGATTCCACGCTGGTGGACCGGAAAGCATGCTTGCCAGCGCCCGGCTCGCCGCAGAGCGAGGAGTGGCCCTTGGCGCGCATCCGTCCTACCGCGACCGTGAAGGATTCGGGCGGCGCGATAGGGACGTCGACGTTGGAACACTGATCGCCGACATCCTCGAACAGGTCGAAGCCCTCACATTGGCCGCCAAAGCCTCCGCCACCCGTGTGCTTTATCTCAAACCACACGGAGCGCTCTACAACCGCATCGCCGTCGACAGTGCGCAAGCGGATGCCGTGGCGCTCGCCGCGAAGGACGCGAACCTTCCGCTCCTTGGGCTCAGCGGCACCGACATCCACGCCGCGGCGAACCGCCACGGTGTGCAATTCTTTGGCGAAGCATTTGTTGACCGCGCCTACCTGCCCGATGGGAGGCTCGCCCCGCGCTCCATTGTTGGCGCTGTACTACGCGACCCGGTCGAGGCGGCAGAACGCGCATGCCACATGGTTCTCGATGGCACCGTGCTGGCAATCGATGGCACGGTTTTGCGCGTCGATATCGACTCGCTGTGCGTACACGGCGACACTCCGGGAGCGCTCGAGATGGCAACGCTCGTGCGCCAACAGCTCCTCGACGCCGGCGTCGAACTGCGGGCGTTCGCGTGAACATTCTTCCTTGCGGTGACCGCGCTCTGCTGGCCGAATTCGGCAGCCTGAATGAGACGATGGCCGCATTCCGGGCGCTGGACACCGCCCGCCCCGACGGAGTGCTCGAACTGGTGCCCGCCGCGCGCACAGTGCTCGCCCGCATCGACCCGGGTCGGCTGTCCCTGCGCGCTGCCGAGCAGTGGATGCTCGGAACCTCCGCG
>JBDSZO010000025.1:0-2193 GCA_039925105.1 Terrimesophilobacter sp.
CGCCGGGTTGCTACCCGAGGGCCTCTCGATCGAGCGGGCCGGCGACATCCTCTGGACCTACAGCTCTCCCCAGATTTATGACCTTCTCGTGCTGCGCAGCGGCTGGAACCTCGACCAGTACGCCAACTTCATAGCCGACGGGGTGGCCGCGCACTTCCGCGCCTAGCGCCGATTTGCTGGACGACCTTTTGGGTGAAACGGCGCAGTCGGTTCGGGCGGTCGCCAATCGCATCCTGCATGCATCGAGCGGTGTGGGCGTCGAAACCGGTGGGCTCGTAACCGTCCGGTACCCGAGGGGGGTGATCGCGACGATCGACTGTTCGTGGAACATCCCCGACTCCGCGCCGACCTGGGGCGGACCGACCCTACAAATCGTCGGTACGAAGGGCACGGTTACGATCGCGCCATTTGCGCAGAACCTCGATGGATACGATTCGGTAGGAGCCGTGTTCGCCCCGGCCGGTGATAATTTGGATGGCGCGATGCTCAATGAGTTCCTGTGCGCAACACAAGATGGCCGGCAACCGCAGCCGGACGGTGATGTCGGGTTTCGCACCCTGCAGATCGCGGATGCCGCTCGACGCTCGGCCGTGACAGGTCAGCCAGTGACACTCGATGACCCGCAACGCCCCACACGTCGTTGAAACACCTGGGCACGTCGCGCAATTGCGCGAACGTGTCGACTGCGGCAACGCGGTCGACGGAGGAGACCTGGTTGCATCCGGACGCGTACGGGCCCGCGAGTACTGACGTTCCAACTTGACGCAAAGCGGACCGACGGCCTGGTCCGCCGCTTTGATTTCGTCGAGCGGGTGCAGTGAAACACTGCCCGATCGTGTTTGTAGTGAATCGTGCTCTCGAGTCCTTCCTGGACGTCTCTGGCGACGGTGCAAATCTGCACTTCGCCGAAAACGACACACTCGACCACTTCTACTTCGACATAGTTCAACAAAACTGGTCAAACTACAGCCGCGAAGTTCTTGTCTACGCGTTGGACATCGCAGAAGAGGTGCCTGAAAACGCGCGGAGACAGCCGCCTAACGATGAGGGTCATTCGACAAAGACCTCAACGCTTGCATCGTGTCTCGACGGTGTTCAGCGAGAAGAGTAGATGTCTCGACGATGGCCGACTCGGAGGACGAGCACAATCAAGTGGTCGTCGTGGATTTCGTAAATGATCCGGTAATCCCCCGTTCGCACTCTCCACTCGCCGCCACCCCCGACCAGCTGAACTGCTTTGGGAGGACGAGGATTTTCGCAAAGCAGGTCGATTGCGGCCTGCAACCTTCGCCGTACTGGTGGATCACACTTGCGGAGTTGTCGCGCGGCACTTGGGGTGATCTGAACGGCGAAGGTCATGCGAGGCCAAGGTCCGCCTTGACCTCGTCCCAAGGAATCGGCTCCGCTCGCGTCCGCCGCATCTCCTCCCTGGCTTCCTCTGCAGCCCGGATATCCGCCATGTCTTCTGCGAGTTCGATGAGACGCTCCAATTCGTCGGCACCAATCACGGCCGCGACGCGGCGACCCCGCCGCGTCAGGAATACCGGTTCACGCTCTGCCTGCGCACGATCAATGACAGAGGAAAGTTGCTCTCGGGCATCGGACACGGTGATTGAAGCTGGGATTGACATGTACTAATTGTACATCAACTCTCGTGCTGTACAAATTTGTCACTTATTGTACAGCTAGCCCATTCTCGCCGCATTTGACTACCGGAATGTCGACGACTGCCGTCAGGCGGTGTGCTTCTCGAATTCCATCAGCAGTGACATCGCAACACTGACGGCGATCGCTGCGGGCTCCTTCGCGGTGAGACCCGGGATGCCGATCGGTGTCGTGATGCGCTCCAGCTCTGCATCGGAATGACCCTCCGCTTTCAACGCCTTACGGAACCTCGCCCATTTTGCACTCGAGCCGATCAGCCCAATCGAGGCAAGCCCCCACTGGCGCAGAGCAAAGTCGCACAGGGCGATATCCTCGGCATGATCCTGCGTCATGATCAGAACGTGGGTCCCGCTCGGCAGAGTCGGGAGGATCGACTCCGGAACGCTCACGTGATGAGCATAAATTCTGGCCAGGCCATCCTGGAGCGGTGCGAGCCGCTCATCAGTAAGTTGCTCGAGTCGTGAGTCGATCAGAAACAATTCAAGATCGTGCCGGGACAGGATGCGCGCCAGCTCAAGCCCGACGTGT
>JBDSZO010000026.1:0-11654 GCA_039925105.1 Terrimesophilobacter sp.
ACGGCGACCGGAACGTGTTTTGCTCATGTCCGCCGCCGGAGGCTTTCGCGTAGGAGGATTTCGACAGGCTCAATCCGAGAAGCACCCCAGTTCTCCGGTCGAGCGTGTCGGGACCCGGCGTGATTTCAACACGCTCAATCCGAGCCGGCAGGCTTGATCCGAGTAATTACAACCAGCTGAAGGTCGCTGCCGCCCACGAGTATCCGACAAAGGTCGCGGCATCGATGAGGAAGTGCGCGATAACGAGCGGCAGCACGCGTCCGCACCGAGTGTACAGCCACCCGAAAAGCACGCCCATGGCGATGTTGCCAACGAACGAGCCGAAACCTTGGTAGAGGTGGTAGGTGCCCCTCAGTAGCGCGCTGGTGAGGATGATCGTCCACCGGTTCCAGCCCAGGTCGCGCAGCCTGGCGAAAAGGTAGCCGACGACAATGAGTTCTTCGGTGATTCCCGCGCGTGCGGCAGAAAGTAGCAGCACGGGCACCGTCCACCAGTAGGTGTCGAGCGCGGTGGGGATGACGTTCACGGTGATACCGATGGCGCGACCGAGCAGGTAGAGCCCGATGCCCGGGATGCCGATCAGTAGGGCAAGGCCAAGGCCTGTGACGCTGTCACGCCACGGCTTTCGAAAGTCGAGCCCAAGCCTCCCCAGATGCGGTCTGGCCGCCCTCCACAGCAGAAAACCGACGAGCGCCACGGGGACGAGGTCGAAGAAGATCGCCAGAAGCTGATAGATCAGGTCGAAAGTTTCCCGGTTGCTCAACGGGCCGTTGAGTGTTGCCGTCTGTTGTGACAGGGCCTTCTGCTGGGTCAGTCGATTAACTATCGCCACGACGGAATAGACGGCGGATGCTCCGAGCGATAGCCCGAGAACGATGAAGAGTTCGCCCCGGATTCTCCGTCGACTCAACGGCACCTGAGCGTGCGCGTCAGCAAACTCGGATGTGCCACAACATGTCACGTTTACTCCGACATCCGACAGGCGGGTGTTCCGCCGGGGAGGCGGTGGCGGAAGCGGGCAATGAGTGAGTAGCCGATCGAAGCAACAACCGAGAACGGAAAGGTGATCAGTAGGAAGCCGAGAAAGCGCCATTCACGTGACGGCTGCTGCCTGAGTATCGCCGCCACTGCCAAGTGGCCGCCGTACTGGTGCCCGCCCTGGTGGTGGCCGCCTCGACTCTCCGTCGTGACCAGCCACACTCGCTCGGCTGCCTCCTCCACGGTCAGACCAAGGTCTTCCAGATCGGCCCACTGGTACGGAACCGACGTGGGTGGTAGTGGAAGTTTGGCATGAAGCCAGGTCACAACAGTCGTGCAGAATCCGCAATCGCCGTCGAACACGAGAACGGCATTGGGCAAGTTTCTGGTGGTCTCTCGCGACACAGTTCTCGATAACACAGTGTCGATGCTACGCGGGAAGGTGCGGCCGATTCGTACCCACGTGATCCGATGATCCGCAGCATATCTGCGAATTCCTTGCACAACACGCAAAAATTCGCACTTGTTCGCAAATATCCGGCCCGATCGTCACCAGTCGGTAACGTTTGGCCCTACAGTTTTGCCTGTAGGGCGTGTGGTGCTTAGTCTGCTCTATATCAGGCGACTCGGGGCGCTAGAATTTTGTCCTGCATCGCAGTCCATCTTGCACAGGAGGAAAAGTGAAATTCAGACGCATCGGAGCGCCTATCGCAATTGCTGCAATTGCAGCAATGGCGGTTACAGGTTGCACAACAACCGGCGAAGCTCCAGCCGCATCAACCGGTGGGACCATCACCGTTGCTGAGGTGAACGAACTTACGTCGTTCAACTCGAACACACCACAGGGCAACCTCGATATGAACGCAAAGCTCTCCGGGTATACCCGCTCGAGCTTCTTCTACCTCGACAACAAGCTCAACATCATTCCTGACAAGAGTTTCGGAACCGTTGAGAAGACCAGCGATGACCCGCTCACCGTCAAGTACACCCTCGCGAAGACCGCGACGTGGTCTGACGGCACCCCAATCACCGCCGACGACATGATGCTTGCCTGGGCAGTCCAGTCCGGCTTCTTCAACGACTCCACAACGGATGCCGATGGAAAAGTCACCAAGGGCACCACGTACTTCGATTTCGCGGGTGACACTTCAGGCCTCGGCCTCGCCGACAAGCCGGTGATCGGTGACAACAACACGTCGATGACGCTGACCTACACCACGCCGTATGCCGACTGGCAGTTGGTCAACCCGATTGACGAGCCAGCACACGTTGTCGCAGACAAGGCGGGTGTGAAACTCGCCGATGTGATCTCGGCAATGAACACCATGCCGCGTGGTGACGCCGCAAAGCCGGCAGAGCCGAACGCAACGTTGAAGGCTTTCGCAGACTTCTTGAACACCGGATTCGACGGAACCACACTCCCCACCGACAAGAGCCTCTACCTCTCGTCCGCGGGAATGGTGCTCGACTCGTGGGTGCCCAAGCAGTCCATCACGCTCGTTCGAAACCCTAACTACAAGGGTGACCTGAAGCCGAAGGTGGACAAGATCGTCGTCCGCTTCATCCCTGACGCTCAGGCCCAGGTGACCGCTCTGCAGAACGGCGAGGTTGACGTCATCAACCCGCAGGCCTCCGCAGACACCATCAAGTCGCTGCAGGCGCTCAAGAATGTGACCACCCTCACCGGTGACCAGTTCAGCTACGACCACCTTGACCTCTCCTTCAACACGCCAGTGTTCAAGGACCCCAAGGTTCGTGAGGCATTCCTCAAGGTCGTCCCGCGCCAGCAGATCCTCGACGCGATCGTTGTGCCGCAGAACCCGGATGCCAAGCTGGATAACTCACAGCTGTTCTTCCCCGGAACTTCCGGCTATGACGCAACCGTCAAGGTGAATGGTTCTAGCGCCTACGACAAGGTTGACATCGAGGGCGCGAAGACCCTTCTGGCCGGCAAGACGCCGACAGTCAAGGTCCTCTACAAGCCGTCTAACCCGAACCGTGTTGCGTCCTTCCAGGCGCTGCAGGCTTCGGCAGCGAAGGCTGGCTTCAAGGTCACCGATGGTGGCGCCGAGAACTGGGGTTCGCTGCTGGGCAGCGGAACCTACGACGCGTCCATCTTCGGCTGGATCTCTTCGGGTGTCGGCGTTGCCGGCGTTCCGCAGATCTTCAGCACCAAGGGTGGCGGTAACTACAGCGGTTACTCGAACCCAGATGTTGACAAGCTGGCCACCGAGCTCCAGGTGACCCTGGACAAGAAGGCACAGGACGAGATTCAGGTCAAGATCGACACCCTGCTCTGGGGCGACTTCTACGGTGTTCCGCTGTTCGTTGCTCCCGGCGTCATGGCCAACAGCAACAACGTCAGTGGCGTCGTGTACTACCCCGGCCAGTCCGGTGTGGGCTGGAACTACTGGGAGTGGGCAAAGAAGTAGCATCCTGGCTGCAGTCGTCGTGACTGCTCCTGAATGAACTTCAGGAACGGAGCGCCAGGGCCGAAAGGTTCTGGCGCTCCGTTTGTCCAAACCCTTGTCGTCTCCGCTAACTCCATTCCAACCCTCGAGTAATGCGCCATAAGTGCTGATGCTCGGCTAAGCTTCCCGCAGGCCCGCCACAGATGTCGGTCTGCGATCGTGAAAGTGTTCTTCTATGGTGAGTTTCATCACGAGACGTCTCATCGTCTCGATTCTGCTGCTCCTTGGTGCATCGTTCATCATGTATCAGCTCACGGCTTTGGCGGGTGACCCGCTTGAGGAGTTCTACCAAAGCCGGCTGCCGAACAAAAACCAGCTGATTGCAGCCCGCACTGAGGCGCTTCAGCTGAACGTGCCAGCGCCTTTGCGCTTCTTCCTCTGGCTGGGTGGCGCGGCGAAGTGCCTGATCCCGTTTGGCAACCAGTGTGACCTCGGCCTCACCGCACAGGGCCAGAAGGTGACCGACCTCTTACCATTGGCACTCGGGTCGACACTTCAGTTGGTGACCGCAGCGACAATGCTCGCGATCATCATCGGAATCACTATCGGGATCGTCTCGGCGCTCCGTCAGTACACGACTTTCGACCTCGTTGTCACGTTCTTTTCGTTCCTGCTGTACTCGCTTCCGTCATTTTGGGTAGGCATCCTGCTCAAGGAATTTCTCGCGATCAACTTCAACGACTTCCTCAGAGATCCGCAGCTTGGTGTTGTGTGGACAGTGATCGTTTCGATCGCCGTCGGCTTGCTCTGGCTTGGTCTTATTGGCGGTGATAGGCGACGCAGAGCCACAGTCTTCGCCGTCGCAACGCTCGCAACGGCAGCAGTGCTGGTCTACTTCTCACTCGCTGATTGGTTCCTGCATCCGAGCCTTGGACCGGTCTTCATCTTCATCATGTCTGCCGGCATCGCCGTCGTCATGTCTGCACTGATGGCCGGACTGCGAAATCGGCGCGCCTTGGTGACGGGGGCAATCCAGGTCGTCATCACGATGATCTGCTATTTCGCGTTGCAGTCTCTGCTGAATATTTCGAGTATCTCGACCCTTCTGATTCTCGGGCTCGTCACCATCGTCGTCGGTCTCGTGACTGGCTATCTCGTTGGCGGGCCGGATCGTGGCCAGAACATGCGGGTTGGCGCCATCACGGCCTTCCTGTCAGCCTCGCTCATCCTCGTGGACCGACTTATGCAGTCGTGGCCGTCGTACCTGAGCCTTTCCGCCATCAACGGGCGTCCGATCGCGACGGTGGGTTCGCAGACACCGGGGCTCACCGGGGACATCTGGATCCACGGTGTCGATTCATTCACCCACCTGGTCTTGCCAACGCTGACGTTGATGCTCGTCGGATTCGCCGGCTACACCAGGTATTCCCGCGCAGGAATGTTGGATGTGCTCAATCAGGACTACATCCGCACCGCGCGGGCAAAGGGAATGCCCGAACGAGTCGTGATCGTTCGTCACGGCTTCCGCAACTCGCTGATCCCTATCGCGACGATTGTCGCATCCGACTTCGGGGCACTTGTCGGTGGCGCGATCATCACCGAGCAGGTCTTCGCGTTTTCCGGTATGGGCGCACTCTTTCAAACCGGGCTCCGATTACCGGACCCGAATCCTGTCATGGGCTATTTCGTCATCATCGCGATCATGGTCATCGTGTTTAACTTCATCGCTGACATGACATATTCGGCGCTCGATCCGAGAGTGAGGACCCGCGGATGACTAACAGTTTCGGAACAGACGTCCCGGAGTCTCGTCTTGAGGAAGCGCCCCGCGACCTGACCCTCGGGAAAAGCCAGGGCAGGCTCATCCTTGAGCGCTTCCTGCAGAACTGGGTTGCCATGGTGTCGCTCGGCATCTTCCTGCTCATCATTCTGCTGTCCGTCACCGCGCTGGGCGCGTTTGGCATTCCTGGTTGGTGGAAGTATGCCTATACCGACCTTGTTCCGCTCCAGAATGGTGGCGCTCCAACGCTGTCCCTGGTCCCTGAGTGGCTCGGTGGGGCGGGAATCCACTTGGGGGAGCACCCGTTCGGGCAGACCCTGATCGGCATCGACTACTTTGCGATGACCATGCGCGGCGTGCAGAACTCGCTCATCGTCATGTTCATCATCGGATTTCTGGTCGCCGTCATTGGCACCGTGGTTGGTGCGGCCGCCGGGTACTACCGTGGTTGGGTCGAATCCGTGTTAATGCGCTTCACCGACCTGATCATTGTCATTCCGGTGATCGTGCTGGGCGCGGTTGTGGGAAAGATCGCCAATGAGCACTTCAAAGGGTTGGGCGTTCTCGGTCTTTCGATAGTTCTTGGCCTGTTCCTGTGGACCGGGCTGGCACGGCTGGTGCGCGGCGAGTTTTTGACGCTGCGCGAACGCGAATATGTCGATGCTGCCCGGGTGTCCGGTGCTCGGGACTCACGAATCATGTTCCGACACATCCTGCCGAACGCCGTTGGCGTTGTCATTGTGACGACGACGTTGATCATGGCAGCAGCAATCCTGCTCGAGACCGGCCTGAGCTATATTGGCTTCGGCATCCGGAGCCCTGACGTCTCGCTTGGTTTGATCATCAGCCAGAACCAGAATGCGTTTAGCACCAGGCCGTACCTGTTCGTCTGGCCCGGCGTTTTCATTGTCGCGCTCGCCTTGACCGTGAACTTCATCGGCGATGGCCTGCGTGATGCATTCGATCCGCGCCAACGGAAGTTCGTTGCCAAGCGGATGAAGGAGCAGGGCAAGTGACCCGCGGTTGGCTAGCCCAGGGCAAGAGCCAGCACGGAACCGATGAACAGCGTCGCGCTGATCGCGACCACCGGCCAGTTCACGCGTCGAACCACAGGCGTGTCATCGGCGCGCCCGAGCTCAATTCGGTCTTCAGCGAGGAGCGTTTCCCAACGCGCACGGACCAGGTGCGCGGCGGCACCCGAATCCGTGTTCGGGAGGTCACTGGGGCGCACCCCACCGTCACTTCCGGTCGGGGCACCTATGCCGCTCATGTCGCGGTGACTGAGGGCGGTGGCCAGTCGTCCAGGTGCGGGTGCCGCGGTAACCGCGTATCGCCCGTGTGGGGTTACCAGAGTCAATGCGTAACGGGTATCGACCTGAATGAGAGTTGCCCACGGCACGGCCGTCGTCATGAACACGTTTCGTATGGTGACCTCATCATCGCCAAGCTGCAGCGACGGGAGCCACAGTCCTGCCCAGGCCAGCCAGGCGACCAGGATGACCAGTGGCAGAAATTCGCCGGCGTTACCAAGTCCTGCTGTGATGATGGCGACACAGGCGCCAGCGCAGAGCAGCCAGATCGTCGCCGCAAGTCCGCGATTGAAACGAGAGTAGAACATGTCCCTATCGTCGCAGGTGGTGGCCACTGATGGTTGACAGAGAGAATCAGGATAACGTCGTGCCGCCAACATCCGTGCCGCAGAGCTCAGCACCCGAGACGTCAGGTACCCACTCTTCCGAATCGCTGTCGTCAATGCCCGAGCTCGAAGGCGACGAATACGTCACCCCTGTCGCCAGCGATCGGGTGCCTGTCTTGAAAGTGGAGAACCTGAGCGTCGATTTTGGCGTGGACAACGAATGGGTTCCCGCCGCGATCGAGCTAAACTACGAGGTCCACAAAGGCGAAGTGTTGGCCATCGTCGGTGAGTCCGGTTCCGGCAAGAGTGCAAGTTCCATGGCGGTGCTCGACCTTCTTCCGACGAACAGCAGGATTCGCGGAAGCGTAAAACTTAATGGTGTCGAGCTTCGCGGTATGCGGGACGGAACCATGCGCAAGGTGCGAGGCGAGAAGATCGCGGTGATCTTCCAGGAACCAATGACCGCGCTAAACCCGGTGTACACGATCGGTTTCCAGATCGTCGAGACGCTGCGCCAGCACTATGGGATCAACCCGGCGAAGGCCAAGGAACGCGCTATCGAGCTGCTCACCCTGGTGGAGATGCCGGATCCGGCCAAAGCGTTCAATTCGTATCCGCACCAACTTTCCGGCGGCCAACGCCAACGTGCCATGATTGCGCAGTCGATCTCCTGCGATCCCGACCTGCTCATCGCGGATGAGCCGACCACAGCGCTTGACGTCACCGTACAGGCGGAGATTCTGGATCTTTTGCGCAGCCTGCACAAGCGACTGGACTCTGCCATCGTTTTGATCACCCACGACATGGGGGTTGTTGCCGATCTTGCCGACCGGGTGGTGGTGATGCGACTTGGACGCATTGTCGAGACCGGAACGGTGAAACAGATTTTCGACAAACCGGTCGAACCGTACACGATTGAGCTTCTCGGCGCGGTCCCTCACCTGGGAACGAATCAGGAACGCCTTCTCCCAAGGGCAGAGGCTGCAAAGCAGCCGGTGCTGTCCCTCAAGAATGTGACGATCGACTATCCGAAGCGTGGTCGGGTTCCCGCGTTCCGTGCCGTCGACGACGTCTCGATCGAGATCCGCCCTGGTGAACTTCTCGGCCTGGTTGGCGAATCCGGATCGGGTAAGACGACCATCGGACGGGCAGCGATGGGGTTGCTCCCCATCACCTCGGGCGAGCTTCGCGTTGTCGGCAAGGACATGGCCACAATGGGTACCAAGGAGTTGCGGGCACTTCGCCGTAAAACAGGCATCGTGTTCCAGGATCCGGCATCATCGCTCAACCCGCGCATGCCGGTTGGGCAGAGCATTGGCGAACCGATGCTCCTTGCGGGGTTGGCAAAAGGCAAGGAACTCGACCGCAGGGTGGAAGCCCTGCTTGAGCAGGTCGAATTGCCGAGAATGTTCCGCAACCGCTACCCGCATGAGCTCTCTGGCGGGCAAAAGCAGCGTATCGGGATTGCCCGCGCGCTGTCGCTGAGCCCACAACTGCTGGTCGCCGATGAGCCGACATCCGCACTGGATGTTTCGGTGCAGTCCCGTTTCCTGGAGCTGCTGCTCGAATTGCAGGAGCAACTGGAGTTTGCTTGTCTGTTCATCAGTCATGATCTTGCCGTCGTCGACCAACTGGCGCACCGCATCGCGGTGCTTCGAAACGGAAAGCTGGTGGAGCAGGGTACACGCGACGAGATCCTGCGGGGCGCGAGGGACCCGTACACCCAGCGCCTCATCGCCGCAGTTCCGCTCCCGGATCCCGAAAAGCAACGGGCGAACCGGGAACACCGACTTGCAGCGGGTCTCTGACCTTTTTCGCACCCGACTTCGTGGTCGTGCCGCGAGCATGGCCGACGTTGGGGAAGGCAAAGGTTCACCATCGGCAGAAAATTGACGGTTGGTGTGGCTGTGCTTGCGGTGCTGACCATGCTCGCCGGTTGCTCGAGCGCGACGGTTGTGGAAGACAGTTCCGTCACCGTCGCGACGGGTCAGGCGTTCTTCTCGCTTAATGACAAGACCTCGTATGGCGCAGCAGACGCGAACAGCGCCATTGTGCAGGCGTTGAGTTCGTCGTTCAACCGCTACGACGCCGTACCGACGCTTGTGCAGGATTCTTCGTTCGGCCGCTATCAGCTGCTCTCAAACAAACCGTTGACGGTGAAGTACACGATTGCCGGTGGTGTGGCCTGGTCCGATGGGATCCCGGTGGATGCGAGCGATCTACTTTTGGCGTGGGCGGCCAACTAGGGGGTGCTGAACACGAAGGGGTTCGATGATAGCGATTACGTCGATCGGGACACCGGCCAGTACGCGAAGCCGTTTCCGGCTGACGTGGTCTATTTTGACGGCCAGACGAGCGCTGGACTCCAGTACGTTACCGCAATTCCGGTCATCAGCGACGACCAACGTTCGCTCACCCTGAGCTTCGACCGCAATTTCCCGGATTGGCCGCTCGTGCTTCAGGTTGGCCTTCCTGCGCACGTTGTTGCGGCCCACGCGTTGACATTGGCTTCCGGTGCGGATGCGGATTCGCGGGGCGAGGCGACCGGCGCGAAACGCCGGGCTGCCGCGATGAAGGCAAAACACGCGCTCGTCGAGGCGATCCAACAGAAGGACGTCACCGAGTTGTCGGCCATCGCGAACTTCTGGAACTCCGGGTTCAACTTCGACGCGATGCCGAAGGATCGGTCACTGTTGGTGTCAACGGGTCCGTACACGATCACCGGATTCACGACCGCCAAGCAACTCACTCTGACAGCGAACCCGAATTACCACGGCGACCACTCGCCCGTGTTTGAGACGATCGTGGTGAAGTTTATTGCCGACCCACTGACTCAGCTCTCTGCACTCAAGGATGGTGCGGCGAATGTCATTCTTCCGCGCCCGGGAGAAGACGTCTCAGCAGGGCTTGACTCGATGTCGGACGTGAGGGTGCAACGGGGTGTCAGCGGGTCTTTCGAGCACCTGGATCTCCAGGTCGAAAACTCCAGGAGCGGGTACTTTTCCGACTCGCGGGTGCGCGAAGCGTTTCTCCGAGTTGTCCCGCGCCAGAAAATTCTCGATGCGGTAATTTCACCGGTCGACGATAAAGCTGCAGTTCGATCATCTCAACTCTTCTTGCCCGGTGAGCCGGGATACGCGGACTCGGTTGCGGTAAACGGGTCGAATGAGTTTTCCCACGTCGACGTCGTCGGGGCCAGGAAGCTTCTGGCGCGAGCCCAGGTCGCGGATCCGACGGTGTGCATACTGTTCGACCCCGCGAACCCGAAAAGGGTCAAAGAGTTCCAGCTCATCCGAGAGAGTGCGGCGCTCGCTGGGTTTCGGGTCACCGACTGTTCAAGTCCCGACTGGGTGAACCTGCTTGGCACCCCGGGCAGTTACGACGCGTCACTTTTTGCCTGGAAGTCCTCCAACCTCTCCGTTGCCGGCGAACAGGCCATGTTCGCCACCGGTGGTCGCAATAATCTGAACTTTTACACGAGCCGAAAAGTTGATGAACTGTTCGTCCAGTTGTCGGGTGTGTCAAACGATGCCGCACGCATCGCCCTCAGACAGCAGCTCGATAAGGAACTGTTCGCGGATGCCTACGGGTTACCGCTCTACCAGGATCCGGCAGTGGTGGCGGTGGATCGCAGTGTGACCGGGGTGAAGCTTGCGCCGCTGTCTCCGGGAGTTCTGTGGAACGTGTGGCAGTGGAAACCGGTCACGTCGAAGGGTGCTGTCAAGTAGTATTGACTGCCCCCCAAAAGACTTAAGGAATACCGTCATGCCTATCGCCACCCGCAACGACCTGCGAAATGTGGCGATCGTCGCGCACGTCGACCACGGCAAGACGACGCTCGTTGACGCCATGCTGCGCCAGACCAACTCGTTTGACGCGCACGCCCACCTCGAGGAGCGCGCGATGGACTCCGGCGACCTTGAGCGCGAAAAGGGCATCACGATTCTGGCCAAGAACACTGCCATCTCCTACAAAGGCGTGCACGCGACGGATGGTCCGATCACCATCAACGTCATCGATACTCCCGGCCACGCCGACTTCGGTGGGGAGGTTGAGCGCGGACTCAGCATGGTCGACGGTGTAGTCCTGCTTGTTGACGCCAGCGAGGGCCCGCTACCGCAGACACGATTCGTTTTGCGCAAAGCGTTGGAAGCACACCTTCCGGTCATCCTGTTGGTGAACAAGACCGACCGCCCCGATGCCCGCATCGACGATGTCGTCACCGAAAGCCAGGATCTGCTTCTCGGCCTTGCCAGCGACCTTGCCGACGACGTGCCGGACCTCGATCTCGATGCCATCCTCGACGTTCCCATCGTGTATGCGTCCGGCCGCAACGGCGCGGCAAGCCACAACAAGCCTCAGAACGGCACCCTTCCGGACAACGCCGACCTCGAGCCGCTCTTTGAAGCCATCCTCGAGCACATCCCTGCACCCCGCTACGACACCGACACCCCCCTGCAGGCGCACGTCACCAACCTGGACGCCTCACCGTTCCTTGGACGACTTGCCCTGCTGCGCATCTTCAACGGCACCCTCAAAAAGGGTCAAACCGTGGCCTGGGTGCGCCAGGACGGGGAAGTGCACAATGTTCGCGTGACAGAACTCATGATCACGAAGGCTCTCGACCGCTACCCCACGGAGAGCGCCGGGCCCGGCGACATCGTTGCCGTCGCAGGTTTCGCCGACATCACCATTGGGGACACCCTCGCCGACCCGGACGACATCCGGCCGCTGCCAGCGATCACTATCGACGACCCGGCCATCTCGATGACGATCGGCACAAACACGAGCCCGATGGTTGGCAAGATCAAGGGACACAAACTGACCGCGCGCATGGTCAAGGACCGTC
>JBDSZO010000027.1:0-15260 GCA_039925105.1 Terrimesophilobacter sp.
GCGCGAAACGGGCACGCCGCGCGCGCCTCGGTCGCCGGCGAGGTCGTGCTCACCGACCGCGACTTCTACGACTTCGCCGCAAAATATCTTGACGCACCCGGCGTTGAGCTGGTGTGCCCGGCCACGCTCTCCGACGGTGAGCTGTGGGCGGTGCAGCGCCTCGCGTTGCGGGCTTTCGAGGCGATTGGGGGAGCCGGGCTAGCGCGCGTTGACTTCTTCCTCACGCCGTCCGGCATCCTGGTGAACGAAGTGAACACGATGCCGGGCTTCACCCCCATCTCCATGTTTCCAAAGTGCTGGCTCGCCAGCGGTGTCAGCTACCAGGACCTCATCACCGAGCTCATCGAACTCGGGCTCGAAACCGTAAGGTAACGGCCCGCGCTGAAGCAGCCTGAAGTCACGGCGTCGGTGACGGCGTCGGATTTGGCACGCCAAGCACATCATCCGGGTTGGTACAGGCTCGCGTTGCCGGGATCGATCCGACCGCGTTGCTCATGGCAATGAGCGCATTCGTTCCGGAGGCCTTGTCGCCATCGACAATCACCTGAACGGCAGGGTCGCGACCGTACGTCGTGAAGACGTAGTTCGGCGCACCGCTGTCATCCCGAAGCCAATCGATTCCCTTGAGGGTGACGCAGAGCAGCGATGAGGGTCCGGGAACCGCGACGCCGCACCGCAGCAAAACGGTTGCCGGGTTGCCCCAAGCCCCGGTAGCCTGCGCATCCGTTTCACGCTTAACGTTGTTGTCGATCGCGTCCGGCAGCCGCACCGTCACCTCGGCACACCTCGGATTCGCCGCATCCGGCGCAGGCTTCATCGGCACGATCGGTGCACAAGCGGACAGCGCGAGCACCAGCGCGGGAAGAAGCGCGACCAGAAGCCGCCGCGAGAACACAGTCATCGCTTTCAGGCTACCGTTTCAGAATGGCTTCACACGCAGACGCGACTTTTGCGGACATCCCGGACAACCTCGGCGTGGTTGGCGAGTCCGCAGCACTGGTAAGGATCTTCCCGAGGCTGCCAGCGGCGAGCTCCCAGTTGCTTGGGCCGGGCGATGATGCCGCGATCGTCGCCGCCCCGGATGGCCGCTTCGTCGTCACCACCGACATGATGATTCACGGGCCGGACTTCCGTCTCGCCTGGTCTACGCCGCATGACCTCGGCTGGAAGGCGGCAGCATCCAATCTCGCGGATGTCGCCGCGATGGGTGCAGTGCCCACCGCACTGGTTGTCGCGATCGCCGCACCGGCAGACACCCCGGTGGCGCGATTGGAAGGCATTGCTGACGGCTTCCGTGACGCCTGTGCCGCGCTCGCATCAGGATGCGGTGTGGTCGGTGGCGACCTCTCTGTGTCGTCAACGCTCACCATCGCCGTCACAGCATTCGGCGACCTGCAGGGCGGAAGCCCGGTCCTGCGCTCTGGAGCCAAAGTGGGAGACATTGTGGCGGTATCCGGCAGATTAGGGGCAGCCGCCGCCGCACTGCGGGTGTTGTTCACTGACGCCGTTGATGCTGAAGGAAAACCTGATGCGACGCTCGCAGCAGGGTTGCGCAACTCGACATCGGCGCAACTGGCGCCGTCACCGCCAATAGCGGACGGACCATTGGCGGCACGAGCGGGCGCGACGGCCATGCTCGACCTGAGCGACGGGCTCGCAATCGATGCAGCGCGTCTGGCCATGGCAAGCGGTGTGGCACTCGATTTCGACCCCGGCGAGCTCGGCCCGGAACCGGAGCTGGCACTCGGCGGCGGCGAAGACCATTCGCTTCTGGCAACCTTTCCGGCCGGAACAACACTTCCCGGCGGATTTCGTCGCATCGGTCGTGTCGTGGCTGGCGATGGAATTCTTGTCGCAGGCACACCGCATTCCGCCGACGGGTGGGATCCGTTCACCGGCTGGGACAGTACTGCCGGATAGCAGTACTGCCGGATAGTACAGGGGCGCGGGATAACGGGTCGTCAGGCTTGTGCGCCGGCACGCATGCCAACCACCGTGCTCGCCCACAACAGTGTCGTGTCACCATAATTTTTCCGCCGGTCGAGCGCGATACCGCCCGGCCAGACCGGTTCCGGAGACTTCGAACCACGCTCAACCACCACCACGGCGCCGTCAGCAAGACGAGGCTGGAGCGCCGCAAGGTTGAGCGCGAGTTCCTCGTTGGACAACTCGTATGGTGGGTCGAGGAACGCGACGTCCCAGGTGAGGGCGCTCGAATCAAGGAACATCTGGACCGATCGCGCGACGACATCCACCACCGGCACAGCATGCTCGGGCGCATTCTTAATCACGCGGGCGGCATTCTCGCGGCACACGGTTGCGGTCGCGGCGTTCCGTTCCACGAGCGTTGCAGAAGCCGCCCCGCGGGAGACCGCCTCCAAACCGATCGAGCCTGAGCCAGCAAACAGGTCGACAACCCGCGCACCAGCCAGAACATCCCGGGCCTCAAGTGCGGAGAAGATGGCCTCCCTCACCCGGTCGCCGGTCGGGCGCGTACCCGTTGCGGGAACAGCCATCCGAAGCGAGCCAGCAAATCCGGCGATGATGCGTGTCACCATGCAAAGGTACCCTCTGAGTGTGGACTCTCCGCTCGACGCGAAGCTCAGCGTGCCTCTCGGCGCACGCGCCGCAGCGGCATTCACGAAAGCTTTCGGGGCCGAAACGGTGGGCGACCTGCTCACTCACTACCCGCGGCGCTACGCCCGCCGCGGTGAGCTGACCGCGCTCACCGAACTTGCGGTCGACGAAAACGTCACCCTCGTGGCTGAGGTGCTCGAGGCACGCGAACGACCAATGCGGGCGAAACGCGGCTCGCTTCTCGAGGTGAAAATCAGTGACGGAACCGGCATCCTCACCCTGACGTTCTTCAACCAGGCGTGGAGAGCGAAAGAACTGCACGCGGGCGCACGAGGTATATTTGCCGGCAAAGTGGGGGAATATCGCGGCGCACGACAGCTCGCACACCCCGACTACGAACTTTTTGAAGCGGACAGCGCGACGTCACCGGAGGTTGCGACGGCGTGGACACTGCAGCCGGTGCCGATCTATCCGGCGACGTCATCGCTCACATCCTGGAAGGTGCAGAAGGCGATCGCTGTGCTGCTCGACGGACTGCCAAGCCTGGACGATCCAATCCCGGACGCCATCCGCACGGCACGGGGCCTCCTGCCGTATTCGCGCGCGCTGGAGCTGATCCACCGACCGGAGAAAGATGCCGACTGGCGTGCGGCGCGAAAGACGCTGCGTTTCCATGAAGCATTTGTGTTGCAGGCTGCACTTTTGGAGCAGCGCCGGCAGCTTCGCGAGCAGGCTGCAACGCCGCGGGTGCCGAGCGAGGGCGGCTATCTTGCCCAATTTGATGCAGACTTGCCGTTCGAACTCACCGGTGACCAGCGCACCGTCGGAGCCGCAATAGCGTCCGACATTGCCGAAGCGGTGCCGATGAACCGACTTTTGCAGGGCGAGGTTGGTTCCGGCAAGACGGTGGTTGCGTTGAGGGCGATGCTCGCGGTGGCGGACACCGGCGGCCAGTCTGCGCTGCTTGCGCCAACAGAAGTGTTGGCAGGTCAGCACCTGCGTTCGATAGTGAAGACGCTGGGTCCGGATCTTGCGGCCAGGCTCCGCCCAACGTTGATCACCGGCCAGTTGGCGGTTGCCCAGCGCCGCAAGGCACTGTTGGCGGCGGTGACCGGGCAAGCACAACTGGTCATCGGCACGCATGCTCTCATGAGTGACGCCGTCGAGTTCTTCGACCTTGGTCTTGTGGTGGTCGACGAGCAGCACCGATTCGGTGTCGAGCAACGCGAGGCACTGCGTCAGAAGGGGGCAGTGCCGCCACACGTACTCGTGCTGACCGCGACACCGATACCGCGAACCGTGGCGATGACGGTCTTCGGTGACCTGGATGTGTCGACCATTGCCGAGTTGCCGAGTGGGCGAAGTGGAATCGAGACTTTCGTCGTGCCGCTGGCGGAGAAGCCTGGCTGGATGAACCGAATATGGGAGCGCCTCGCGGAGGAGGTCGCTGCCGGGCGACAAGCGTTCGTGGTGTGCCCGGCCATCGACCGGGCGCATCCGGAAGAGGATGGCGATCCAGACGCGACAGCAGAACCGCAGACGTCGATTGCCAAGGTCACCGAGATCCTCGCATCGCTGCGTGAGGATCCGAAGTTCGAGAACGTGCGCATCGAAGCCCTTCACGGCCGACTGGCCAGCGACATCAAGGACGCCACCATGAGAGCGTTCGCCGCTGGCGAGATCGATGTGCTCGTGGCGACAACGGTGATCGAGGTTGGTGTGGATGTGCCGAACGCCTCCGCCATGATCATCCTCAATGCCGAACGGTTTGGGGTTTCCCAGCTGCATCAGCTCCGCGGGCGGGTTGGCCGGGGGAGCGTACCGGGCCTCTGCCTGCTCGTGACGTACGCGGAGGCCGACACCCTCGGTCGACAACGGGTCGAGGCGGTTGCTGCAACTCTCGACGGCTTCGAACTGGCGGAACGCGATCTCGATCTGAGGCAGGAGGGTGACGTGCTCGGTCGCCTCCAGTCCGGTGGGCGCTCCAGTCTTCGGCTGCTTCGGGTCGCGAAGGACGGCGACCTCATTCTGGAAGCACGACAGCGTGCCGAGGAGACTCTCGCTGACGATCCGAACTGGCGGAACCATCCGGCGTTGAAGGCGGCACTCGATCGTCGCCTGGATGAGACGGAGCGCGACTTTCTGGCGAAGAACTGACCCGGTGCTTTCACAGTCACACCATCTCCTGAATGATGAAAGTCACGGATAGGGTTGGAGTATGAACAGGATCGCCGTCGCTCCCGGCTCGTTCGACCCCATCACCCTCGGACATCTGGATGTGATCGACCGCGCTGCCGGAATCTTCGACGAGTTGCACGTGCTTGTCGTTCACAACCCGGACAAGACGGCTCTGCTCCCGGTGGCCCAGCGGGTCGCACTCATCGAGAAGGCGATCACGGATGCCGGAATCTCCGGCACCATTCGCGTGACGTCGTGGAGCGTTGGCCTTCTGGTCGATTACTGCACCGATGTCGGTGCCAGCGTGCTGGTGAAAGGGGTTCGGTCGCAGGTCGATGTGGCGTACGAAACCCCGATGGCGATCGTGAACCGCGATCTGGCGGGGGTTGAGACTGTCTTCCTGTTGCCCGACCCAGCCCACGCGCACGTCTCGAGCTCGCTCGTGCGCCAGGTCGCAGCGCTCGGCGGCGACGTGCGCCCGTATGTTCCGAAAGTTGTTGCCGATTACCTGCAGAACCCCAGAAATGAAGGAGAGTGAGAGTGCTCCCGCTGAAACTTGGCTATAAGGCATCCGCTGAACAGTTCGCCCCGCGTGACCTCGTCGAGTACGCGGTCGCGGCCGAAGCGCACGGCTTCGAGAGCGTCACGGTGAGCGACCATTTCCAACCGTGGCGTCACGAAGGCGGTCACGCGCCGTTCTCGCTGGCCTGGATGGCGGCGGTGGGCGAGCGCACGAGCACGATCCAAATCGGTACCTCGGTCATGACGCCGACGTTTCGCTACAATCCTGCTGTGATCGCGCAAGCGTTCGCGACCATGGGTTGCCTCTACCCTGGGCGCATCCTGCTCGGGGTTGGCACGGGTGAGGCGCTCAATGAGATTGCGACCGGATTCCGCGGAGCCGGCGAGCAGGACTGGCCGGAATTCAAGGAACGCTTCGCTCGACTGCGGGAGGCAGTCGTTCTGATGCGCCAGTTGTGGAGCGAGGACCGGGTCGACTTCGAGGGTGAATACTATTCAACCCACGGCGCATCGATCTACGACCGACCGGACACTCCGATCCCGGTCTACATTGCCGCTGGCGGGCCAATGGTGGCGCGCTATGCCGGTCGCGCGGGTGACGGTTTCATTTGTACTTCCGGCAAGGGCATGGACCTGTACACCGAGCAACTGATCCCGGCTGTTGCGGAGGGCGCGCAGAAGGCTGACCGTGACCCTGACGCGATCGACCACATGATCGAGATCAAAATCTCCTATGACCCGGATCCTGAAGCGGCGCTGCAAAACACCAGGTTTTGGGCTCCGCTCGCCCTGAGTAAGGAGCAGAAGCACGACATTGACGATCCGATCGACATGGAGAAGGCGGCGGATGCGCTGCCGATTGAGCAGATCGCGTCACGGTGGATTGTCGGTTCCGACCCGGATGAGGTTGTCGCCCAGGTCAAGCAGTACGTCGATGCCGGATTGAATCACCTGGTGTTCCACGATCCCCGGCACGATCAGCGGGCTTTTCTTGACCTGTTTGAGAAGGATCTCGCGCCGCGGTTACGCGCACTCTCGTAGCTTTTCGACCGGGCTCTGGAAGGGCGGTTGAATCGCCTCTCCGGTGTGCTGTGCTGGCGAATATGATGGCTGTCATGGCCACCCTCGTGATCTCCGCACTGGCGCTGGCACTTTTCATTACGGCGCTGATCGACCTGATCACCATCGAGGGTTCGCGAATCAGGTATCTGGACAAGTTTTTCTGGATAGTGATCGTCATCCTGCTTCCCGGAGTTGGGTCAATTCTCTGGTTTGTGATCGGCCGTGAATATGTGCAGCCGGTACCCCGGGCGAGTTTTGGCAGTCCTGGTCGTTGGCAGGCCCCCTCGGGCACTTCGATCTCCGATACCCCACCCGCGAGCGCCACGGAAGCTGAGTTGGCAGCGCTGGAGCGCGAGATCGCGGCGGATCGCATCCGAAAGCTCGAGTCAGAGTTGCGGGAGAAGCGCCGGGCCAAGGGGATCGAGGAGTGAGCGACCATACAGCGCACATTGGCTTCGCGGCAGCACTTGACCAGTTCGCCCCGTCCGAAGCGATTGACCTGGCAGCCCACGCGGAGGATCGCGGATTCCGCGGGGTGATGGCCTCCGACCGTTTCCAGCCCTGGGTGCCGAGGCAGGGGCAGGCCGCGTTCGTCTGGCCGGTGCTCGGCGCGCTCGGGCAAACGACTACTGGCGACCTGGGAACCGGCATGACGGTACCGACTTTCCGCTGGCACCCGGCCATGGTCGCCCAGGCGAGCGCGACCCTTGCTGCACTGTATCCGGGCCGGCACTGGCTCGGCATCGGCTCCGGCGAGGCGATCGACGAGCACATCACGGGCGGATACTGGCCGGAAACGGCTGAGCGCATCAACCGGATGTTCGAAGCCGTCGACGTCATTCACAAGTTGTTCACGGCATCCATCGCCGGTCGCGACGTCAAGCACAACGGGCAATACTTCACCCTTGAGTCCACCCGCCTGTGGACGATGCCGGATGTTGCGCCAGAAGTTCTGGTGGCAACGTCCGGCCCTGTCACCGCGAAACGTGCCGGACGCACCGTTGACGGGCTCATCATTGACGGCGCACCCCTTGACCGCATCCCGGTGCTGTTCGACCGATTCTCCGAGGGCGCGCGCGAGACCGGCCGCAACTCCGGAACGAAAGTGTTGCGACTGCACCTGAGTTGGGCTTCCACCGCCGAGGAGGCAATGGGCAGTGCAATTGCGCTGTGGCCAAACGGAGGGCTGCGTTTTCCGCGCTCCGACATCCGTTCTCCGTTCGAGTTCGAACAATTGGCCAGACTGGTGCGCCCGGAAGATTTCGAGGGTCGGCTGTGTGTGTCGGAGGACCCTGACGTTCATCGCGCGAACATTCAACGCTATGTGGATCTTGGTTTTGACAGAATCTACCTGCACAATGTTGGCTCAAACCAGCGCGAGTGGATCGATGAATTCTCGCGCAGCGTGCTGCCAGGATTGGTGCGGTAATGGTCGGGATTTCACTGTGGTCGGTTCCGGGGATCCCCGAGATTGTGCCAGGCGACGACCTGAACCAGATCATTGCGGATGCTGTCACATCCGTTGGCGGGGTGGGAAACGGCGCGCTTCTCGACGGCGACATTGTGATCATCACCAGCAAAATTGTGTCAAAGGCTGAGGGTCGACGCCTTAACGCTGCGGATCGTGAGGACGCGATCACTGCGGAAACCGTGCGGGTTGTCGCGACAAAAGCGCATGCGGGCGGTGTGACCCGCATCGTCGAAAATCGGCTCGGCCTGGTTCTGGCGGCGGCCGGAGTTGACTCCAGCAACACGGACCCTGGCACCATTTTATTGTTGCCGGTGGATCCTGACTCGTCGGCTCGTGGTCTGTGCGCAGCACTGCGGAAACGCTTCGACGCACGGGTGGCCGTTGTCGTCTCCGATACCCTCGGCAGGCCGTGGCGTCTTGGGCAAACGGACGTCGCGATAGGTGCCGCCGGACTGCGCGTGCTTGATGACCTTCGCGGGAGCGTCGACGCCGGTGGTCGAACGCTTGACGCCACGATCACCGCCGTCGCCGACGAGATTGCGGCGGCTGCGGACCTGGTCAAGGGTAAGGCTGGCGCTTTGCCTGTTGCGGTGCTGAGGGGCCTCGGGCACCTGGTCGGCGATCTGACGGAACCGGGGGCACGCAGCATTGTGCGTCCGACATCCGACGACCTGTTCTCGCAGGGAACCGCCGAGTCGTACCGGGACGGCTATCGTGACGGCCATCGCGATGCCCAGAGAGAGGCGCAGAGCGAGGCGCGAGCAATCAGGGTAGACGGAACGGAAACTAGCCGAGGTGACGCTAACTCAGCCACCTCAAATCTCACTGCGGAATCGGACAAAGTCCTGTAAGACTGCTGGGGAGGGCCTACGAGGTTCCCAAGGGAGTGGCCATGAACGCACCCGTTCGGTTCGGACGATTAACCCGCTCAGGCCGTGCACTCGTCACCGTTACTCTGCGCGGCGGCGTCATGTTGGGTGTCGCTGTTTTGGCCCTCGTGGTGGCCTATTTGGCGGATTGGCCCGAGCTGCTCATCGTGGCCTGCTTCAGCGGGATCCCGCCCATAATTGCGCTGATTCTGGTTGCCATCTTGCGGCCGCGCTTGACGGTAGCACGAGCCGTTTCACCGTCGACGCTGGGTGCAGGCACGAGCGGCACCGTGACCCTGCGGGTGCGAAACGATGCGCCGGTTAAGACGCTTCCGGCACGGTGGAGCGACCTACTGCCGTGGGGCGAAACAACCACCCCCGGTCAGGAACTTCCGCCGTTGCCGCCCCACAATACACAAACGGTGAGCTACTCGTTCGTACCGCCGGTCCGCGGGATTCGTGAATTGGGCCCACTGCTGACCGAAGTGTTTGACCCCTTCGGCCTGGCACGAGCCCAATTCGCGATCGGGGAACGTTCAAGGATCGTCGTCGCCCCACCGAGCATTTCCCTGGCACCGAGTGCCGTCGAGATCGCCTCGGATCGCGGTTCAGCGCGGCTATTCGACCACCGTGCTCTTGCCGGCGAGCACGACATAATGACCCGCGACTACCGCCCGGGAGATGCGCTGCGCAGAGTGCATTGGAAAGCGTCAGCCCACTACGGGGACCTGATGGTGCGCGAAGACGAAAAACACAGCAATGCCAGGGCCCTCATCCTCCTTGACACGCGGCGACGCTCCTACCGCGACACCTCGCGCGTGATCTCCAACGACCGGTCGGAGAGTGAAAATTTCGAGTGGGCGCTCAGCATGGCCAACTCGTTGCGGGATCACTGGGTCGCCTCAGGGTTGCGGGTACGGGTTGCGGAGACCGCCGTAGCACAACTCGCTGACGCCACAAACGGGGACGACTTTGTGGAGTCTCTTGCACGCGTGCGACTGAGCTATCAGGACCCGTCGGCGATCCGGCTCACCGATGAACATCGTGGGCCACACGGTTCTATTGTGGCCATTCTGGACGCCCCGGATCCCGAAACGATTGCAGCGCTCATTGCGCAACGCGGATCTTTCACCATCGCGGCGGCATTCCTGCTCAACCCGACAAACACTGATCTGGCGTCGCGGCTGGAACACGCAGGCTGGAGCGTGCACCGAGTTTCGAACGCGGAGACTGTCTCCCAGGCATGGCACGCGCTCGGAGTATCCGATGAGTAGTATGTCGAGCAATCGCACCGCGCCGGCAAGCAAGGTTGATCTGTGGCGAAGCGTCTGGCTTTTTCTGGCATTCACGGTGACTATTGGCGGACTGCACACGATCCTCGCCGGGATTCACTGGTGGATATTCAGCCTGCTCCTGATAGTCCTCATTTTCGGCTCCGGCATTTTGGTACGCGCTGTTCTGGGCGCCGGCACTCTGGCCGCTCGAATTCTGGCGCCGGTTGTCGGTGCGATCGCGCTTCTTGTCACCCTCGTAGTCAGCTTCGTTTCTGACGTCTCCTGGCTCGGCTTTGTGCCAACCGGGCGGAGCCTCGATCGTGTCGCGAAATTGCTTCACGATGTCAGCTACTCGATCATCTGGCAGGATGTTCCGGCCAACGCTGACGCTCCGATCCTGTTCCTTCTCGGACTCGGAGTTGGGGTGTTGTTGCTTCTTGCCGAGATCGCCACGTTCTCTTTGACGCTGCCGGCATTGGCAGGTTTTCCGCTCCTGGCAGTGTTTCTTGTGCCCAGCTTCCCGCCGGAGGGCACCACTGATGGCGCACTGTTCGCCGCAAGCGCGCTCGCCTACTTTGGACTGCTTCTCGCCGGCAGGCCCCGGCGTCTCGTCGCATCGCTGGCGATCGGTACGATCGCGATCACCGGGGGACTGGTGCTGCCCGGCCTCATGCCGAGCACAAAAACTACTGCAACGGCAAGCGGTCTCGGTCCGAGTGTTGCTACCGGCGTCAACCCGATGCTGCGCCTTGGTGACGACTTGCGCGAGCCGGATGCGCGCGTAGCGCTCACCTACAGCACGGTGTCCGGAACGCCGCACTACCTGCGCCTGGTCGAGGTGTCCAACTTCTTCAGCCTAAATTGGGGCCCGACCCAGCCAGCACTCGACGTGGACAATCGCCCGGTGGAGTTTCCGCGGCCACCCGGTCTCGGCGTCGGGGTGACCACGTGGAGAGAAGTCTCCTACCTGCACGTGGCGAACCTGTTGAGTCCCTGGCTCCCGGTTCCCTACCCTGCGTCCAGCATCACCGGGCTCGAAGGGAGTTGGCAGTACGTGCCGGACTCGTTCACCGTTGCGAGCAATCGCACACTGGCCCGCGGTGAAAATTACACCGTGTCCAGTTTTGTGCTTGACCCGACCCCGGACCAACTCTTGGCCAGCGGCACACGGGTGCCAGCCAACCTTGACCAATACCTTTCGTTGCCTCCTGACCTGCCCGCAACGATCTCGAAGACCGCACAGGATGTGACTCGGGGCAAGGCAACCAACTATGAGAAAGCTTTGGCGTTGCAGGAGTTCCTGCGGTCGCCCCCTTTCCAGTACTCGACGACAGCACCCGTCGCCGACGGCTACGACGGCACCGGTGTGGATGTTGTGGCGAAGTTTCTCGAAGCACGCAGCGGATACTGCATCCACTTCGCCTCGGCGATGGCTGTCCTCGCCCGCGACATCGGCATTCCCAGTCGCATTATTGTCGGATTTCAACCCGGCACCCTCCAGAACGGCGACGATGATGGGCGAAAGCTCTACCAGGTGACCACTGCCGACCTGCACGCCTGGCCTGAACTGTACTTTTCCGGAATCGGCTGGATCCGTTTTGAACCCACACCGAGCCGAGGTGTCGTACCGGACTACGCAAACCCCCTCGTGACAGGAGTTCCCGACGTGCAGACCCCGGCAGCGGGCGTCGGAAACCTGGATGCGTCAGGGCTCAACCCGAGCGCGCCACTGATTGACGCGGGGCCGACCTTAGCCGGATGGTTGACCAGTGACCAGCCGAACCGATGGCTTGGTTGGGGCGCACTCGTGCTCGCTCCGCTCGGACTGATTCTGCTGCCGGCTGGGCTGAGATCCCTTCGACGTGCCCGTATCCTGGGTCGCCTGCGCGGGGGAACAGGAAGCGTGGCTGCCGCCTGGCGCGAGTTGCGGGAGAGCGCAGAAGATGTCGGTGTCGCACTCCTTCCCACCAACACTCCCCGTGAGGCTGTTGACATTCTGCGACGATCACACGGGATGACCGAGACTGGAAATGCGGCGCTTGAACGTATCGAACTTGCCGTCGAGACGGAAGGCTATGGGCGCCCGGCAGGTCTCAGCGCAGAGTCTGCGCGCACGCTCGCCGCCGATCTGGGCACCGTCATCCGGTGCCTGCACTCTGGTGCTGAGGGCAACAGCCGGTGGAGGACACTACTCTTGCCACCGTCGCTTATGGGGCGCACCCTGCGCAGCGCGAGGCGGCTGGTATGAGTCGTTTTGCGGGCACCACTGCGTCTGGCAGACTCGCTAGAGGCGCGAAACTCTCGACAAGTCACCGTCAAGGAAGTGGTTTGAATTGACCGATACGACCAGCACATTTGTGGCTCAGGACTTCCACGCTCTGAGCCAGGAGATCATCCGCGCCGTCGAAACGGTTATCGACGGCAAACGGGAAGCTGTCGAACTGGCGTTGACAACCGTGCTTGCCGAGGGTCACCTGCTGATCGAGGATGTTCCCGGTGTCGGGAAGACCATGCTGGCGCGCGCACTCGCGCGTTCCATCGACTCCAGCGTTCATCGGATCCAGTTCACCCCGGACCTCCTGCCGTCAGATATCACCGGTGTTTCGGTTTTCAACCAGGCCACCCGCGAGTTCGAGTTCAAGCCGGGCCCGGTGTTCGCGAACCTGGTGATCGGTGATGAAATCAACCGGGCAAGCCCGAAAACCCAGTCCGCGCTGCTGGAGAGCATGGAGGAGGGGCAGGTCAGTGTCGACGGCTCCACCTACGTGCTCGCCCGTCCGTTTACGGTCGTGGCAACGCAGAACCCCGTGGAAATGGAAGGCACTTACCCTCTTCCGGAGGCGCAACGCGACCGATTCATGATCCGCATCTCGATGGGCTACCCGGATGATGTAGCGGAGTTGGCCATGCTGCGCACCAGGGAGACCGCCAGCCCGCTCGACGATCTGGTGCCCGTCGTATCGCTGGAACAGCTTTCCGGAATGATCCGGGTTGTTCGGGAAACGTTCGTCTCCTCCGCGGTCGAAGAGTACGCGGTCAGCATTGCCCAGCAGACGCGTCGCGACCGCGAACTGCGGCTCGGCGCAAGCCCGCGGGCCACCCTCCACCTGGTGCGCGCCGCGAAAGCGAGGGCCGCGTTGGACGGACGGGAGTTTGTGCTTCCGGACGATATCGACGCCCTCGCGGTACCGGTCATGGGCCACCGGTTGATCGCTGCCGCGCGGGTCGCTGGTACCGGCACCGCCGCCCACTCCGGAAGCATTTCCGAAATCATCGACCGCATTGTCGCGTCGACTCCGGTACCCCTGGGTACCGCTGACTCGCGCTGAGCGCCATGCGGACCACGCGACGGTTCCGACTCAGTGCACGAGGGCGCACAATGCTGATCCTCGGTGTCGGACTTGGGATCGCGTCGTATCCGACCGGTCGAGTTGAACTTCTCTACCTCGGCGTCTTTCTGGCGGTTGTTCCCTTGGTGGCACTGGCTTTCGTCCGTTTTCGAAAGCAACGCATGGCGGTGGTACGTCGGTTTACTCCTGCCATTGCCGAAACCGGACACCCGGTCGACGTTCGAGTTGAGGTGCGCAATTTGGGTTCTTCGCGAACGGGCGAAGCACGCTGGCGGGACCAGTTGCCATTCGCGCCGTACGGGACCGACTCGTCACGCCTTCGACCGCTCGCAAAGTTTCGTGGCGCACTCGGCCAGAACAGCGCAATCCAGGTCGACTACGGTGTTCAACCTCCCCGTCGTGGAATCGTCGAGATCGGGCCACTCGTTGTCGACTTCGCGGACCCCTTTGGCCTGGCCAACGGAGAACTCACGGTCGGCGAAACCCAGAAGCTTGTTGTGGCACCAGCGATCAACCCGCTGCCGATCACCGGGAAGTCGATCAATGCCGATGACGGATCCGCTCGCGCATTGCAGCGGCGAAGCAGCGGTTCCGAGGACGAGATTATGGCCCGCGAGTACCGGTACGGTGATCCGTTGCGGCGCGTCCACTGGCGGTCGTCTGCACACCGTGGCGAACTGATGGTCCGCCAGGAGGAGCAACGGAGCCACGCGAAAGCAACCATTGTGCTCGACACTCATCGGGCAGGTTTCCGTGACGCAGGCCGGGCGAGTGCCGACGAGGCAGAAAGCGACACCTTCGAGTGGTGCTTGTCGTTTACCGCATCGCTTGCGCTTCACCTTCAACGCACCGGATTCTCGGTACAGATCGTCGAGACCGGATATCGGCAACTTGCCAGCCCTGAGCACCGTACGGAGTTTCTCCACTCCCTGGCGGCGATCGAGTTGGTCAATTCCAGCGGTGGCGCCAGCGGACCGGGCTATTTGTCGTTGCGGACGGATTCCGGCCGGGCGCACGGTTCGCTCTTCGCGGTTGTCGCCGATGCCGAGGTGCACACCGTTGAACGTCTTGCCGATCAGCGTGCCGGGTTCGATCGCGCAATCGCCTTTGTGGTGAATCCCCACAACGATTCGGTGCTTGATGCTCTCCGCCGAGCGGGCTGGAATTGTCTCGTCGTGCGATCAACTGACGACCCCGCCGAGGTCTGGCGCGCGGCGACCGACAGCTATCGGAAGCGCTATGCCAGGGCGTGAAAGCATGATCGATCCTGGGCCGATCATGCGGAACACGCGAGCCGAACGGGCCAGAGCGCAAACGTCGTGGCGGGTCAGCATTGCCCTGGCGTTGTGTTTCGCGCTGGTGCTTGCCGGCCTGCACACGATCGTCGCCGATTTTGCCTGGTGGTTTGCGTTGATGGCGCTCGTCATTCTGGTGCTCGGCGGCGCTGCCGCCGCGCGCGCATTCACGCGTCGTCGTTGGTTGCCACCACTGGTTGCCGCCGCAGTTGCTGGTGCGTTCCTCACCGCTATTTTCGCCGCCAATTCTGCATTTTTGTTCCTCGTGCCGACGTTCGAAAGCCTGAGAACGTTCGGCAAGCTCGTGACTGCGGGAACCGAGTCCATCCGCACCCAGTCGGTGCCGGCGGAGTTGACGACCGGAATTTTGTTTCTGCTGTGCCTCGGAATTGGCGCTATTGCCGTTCTCGCTGACCTGCTGGCCAACACCTGGCGTTCGCCGGCACTTGCCGGTGTGCCGCTCGTCGTTGTGCTCGCCATTCCGGCAGCCATCAATACGGCGTTGAGTGACGGGTTCATCTTCCTGCTTGCTGCAGCGGGCTACCTGATCCTGTTGCGGGCGGGTCAGCCACGTCGGCAGACGGCGCGCTCGGTCGGGCTGGGGGCTGCAGCGGTGTGCCTGACCATCCTGCTGCCACTGGTGCTTCCGCCCGTCCAGGAAT